>JAOUGY010000305.1 GCA_029865445.1 Acidimicrobiia bacterium
CTGACCCGTGGTGGCGTCATGCAGGCGGGTGTCGCCGGCGGGGTGTCCGGAGCGTTTGGCGGCGCGGGCGCGGCCACCGGTATGGGGGCCGGTCGTGACGCGGCGGTGCGCAAGGCCACCGAGACCAGGACGGCGAGAGTTCGCCGGCACCTTCCCGATCTGCTTCGGTCTTGTCTCCATCACCGACCGGCGAGTGCTCGTGTTCGACCGGGGCTCGGTGTCGGCGAAGCGACCGCAGCGGCTCGTCGCCGCCTATCCACGGTCGGCGCTCACCGGTGCTTCTTCTCGCAAGGCGGGCCTGAAACGCGACCTCGTGTTGAGCTTCGCGGACGGATCCAGCCTGCAACTGGACGGAGGGCTGAAAGGTCCGTACGAGACTTTCGAAAAGGCCGCCGCCGGCCGCATCTGACTGCGCTGCGGGGCGATGCCCCGAGCTCGCCGAGCCCTCCCTCCAACCGCGGGCCAGACGCGTGGATTTCCACGCATCCAACCCTGGGTTGAGGAAGTGGATTTCCACGCATCCAACCCTGGGTTGAGGAAGTGGATTTCCACGCATCCAACCCTGGGTTGAGGAAGTGGATTTCCACGCATCCAACCCTGGGTTGGCGGCTGGCGGTGATGTGGGTCGGGTAAGTTCGGGGGATGATCGCAAAGTTCAGCCTCGTCGCACTCGATTGCCCCGACCCGATGGCGCTCGCCGCCTTCTACTCCGGCATCACGGGCTGGGAGATCACGCGGCCCGGCGACGAGTGGGTGGAACTCACCTCCGACATCGGGGCGACGATCGCTTTCCAACTGGCACCCGACCATGTTCCGCCGACCTGGCCCGATGCCGATCACCCTCAGCAGCTCCACCTGGACTTCGATGTCGCAGACCTCGACACAGCCGAAGGGGCGGTCCTCGCGCTCGGGGCCCGCAAACCGGCCACACAACCCGGCGGCGACGATTGGCGCGTGTACCTCGATCCGGCCGGACATCCGTTCTGCTTCGTATTGGAGGACTGAACCGATGCACCTCCGCGACAAGGTCGTGGTGATCACCGGCGGGGCTCGTGGGATCGGAGCGGCCATGGCGCGCCGTTTCGCGGCCGAAGGCGCGGCCGACGTCGTCATCGCCGATCTCGACGAAGACGCAGCCACCGAGGTCGCCGATTCGTGTGGAGCCACTCCCGTCCGAGTCGACGTGACCGACGAGGCCGCCACCAGCGCCATGATCGCCGACGTCGAACGCCGTCACGGGCGCATCGACCTCTTCTGCGCCAACGCCGGGATCGCCTCCGCCCAAGGCTTCGAGATGTCGAACGAGGCATGGCAGCGCACCTGGGAGATCAACGTCATGTCCCATGTGTACGCGGCCCGGGCCGTGCTGCCCGGGATGCTCGCCCGTGGCGAGGGCTACTGGTTGTCGACGGTATCCGCCGCCGGGCTCCTCACCAACATCGGGGCAGCCGCATACTCGGTCACCAAACACGCTGCCCTCGGCCTGGCCGAGTGGATGTCGGTCACGTATGGCGACCAGGGGCTCAAGGTCTCGGCGCTGTGCCCACAGTTCGTGGACACGCGGATGATCGACGACTTCTCGACGTTGGAGATGGACGACACATTCATCCGCTCGGTGGCGATCACCCCCGACGAGGTGGCCGCCGCCGTGGTGGAGGCCCTTGCGGAGGAACGCTTCCTCGTCCTCCCCCATCCCGAGGTCCAGACGTTCTTCCAGAACAAGGCCGCGGATCACGACCGGTGGCTCGGAGGCATGCGCAAGTTGCAGCGAAGCTGGCTAGCCACTCCCCCGGCTCCTCCAACTTGATGGAGGCCTAGCCTCTGGACATGCCCGAGGAAACCGGAACACACAAACCCGATCCGCTCCCCCACCACGAGGAGGGCGTCGTCAAGACCGAGCACGTGGTCACGATCGACGGCCGCGTCGTCCCCTACACGGCGACCGTGGGACGCCTCGTCCTGACCGACGATGGGTCGAAGTCCGCCTCCTTTTTCTACACGTCCTACGTCAAGAGCGATGAGCGGGACCCATCCGCCAGGCCGGTGGTGTTTGCGTTCAACGGTGGGCCCGGGTCGTCCTCGGTTTGGCTGCACCTGGGCGTCCTGGGGCCGAGGCGAGTCGAGTTGGACGCCGAGGGCAAGGCCCCCTCCCCACCCGGCAGGCTCGTCGACAACGAGTACTCGATCCTCGGCGTCGCCGATGTGGTATTCATCGACCCCGTAGGGACCGGTTTCAGCCGGGCGATCCCCGACAAGGAGTTCAAGAAGTTCGCCCATTTCAAGCGGGACATCGAGTCCGTGGGCGAATTCATCAACTTGTGGCTGTCTCGGAACAACCGGTGGGCCTCGCCGAAGTTCCTGGCCGGCGAGAGTTACGGGACCACACGGGCCGCCGGGCTCGCCGGGCATCTCCACGACCGCTACGGCATCTATCTCAACGGCCTGATCCTCATCTCCGCCGTGCTCCACTTCGGAACGGCGGCTTGGGATCGTTCGACGTGGACTTTCGCCGTCGGGCACGACCTCCCGTACATCGTGTTCCTCCCTACCTATGCCGCCACGGCTTGGCATCATGGCCGTGTCTCCGACGAGCACCGGTCCAAGCCGCTCCGCGAATTCGTGGACGAGGTCGAGGAGTTCGCGATCACCGACTATGCGCTCGCCCTGCTCAGAGGCGACACCCTCGACGAGGACGCGGCCAACCGGACTGTCGATCGGCTCGCCGGGTACACCGGCCTCGATCCCGACTACATCCGGAAGTACCGACTGAGGATCGAGATCCTTCGATTCTGCAAGCGGCTCCTCGGCGATCAAGGCCTGACAGTCGGCAGGCTCGACTCCCGATACACCGGGCACGGGCGTTTCGACGACGGCGACTCGATGGAGACCGACCCTTCCGGCGACGACATCACCGGCGTGTACGCCGCCATGGCCAACGACCATCTTCGGCGCGGCCTCGGCTATCGGTCCGACCTTCCCTACGAAGTGCTGAGCATGGAGGTGTTCAAGTCCTGGGACTACGAGGACTTCAAGGATGCCCACGTCGACACGTCCGAGACGTTGCGCCGGATCCTCACCACGAACCGCCACCTGCGCGTCTATGTGGCCAATGGGCTGTTCGATCTGGCGACACCCCACTTCGCCACCGAGTACACCGTCGCCCACATGGGCCTCAAGCCAGAGGCGAGGGAACGGATCGAGATGTCCTACTTCGATGCCGGCCACATGATGTACGTCCACGAACCGTCGCTCATGCGGCTCGCCGCCGACATGCGCACTTTTGTGGCCGGAGACTGAACGGTGGAGTTCTCACCGATAGAGATCGTCGGCTACGTCGGCTCAATTCTCATCATCATCTCGATGACGAGAACCTCGATTCTCCAACTCCGGCTGATCGGGCTCGTTGGCTCACTGACGTTCCTCGTCTACTCGCTCTTGATCAGGGCGTATCCGGTGGCGGTGGTGAACGCTGTGATCGTCGGGGTCCACGTCTACTTCCTGCGCCAGCTCACCTCGAAGAAGAAGGAATTCTTCAAGACCCTCGAGTTGTACAAGGAGTCCCGTTATCTTCAGTACTTCCTGGACTTCCACGCCGCCGACATCGAAGAGCACAGCCCCGGTTTCCGTTACGAGCCGCGCGACGATCAAGTTCGAGTGTTCGTCCTGCGCGACGTGATGCCAGCGGGACTCTTCATCGGCCGGACCCATCCGGACGGCACCATCGAAGTCGAGCTGGATTATGTGATCCCCCAGTACCGGGACTTCAAGGTGGCCGAGTTCCTGTACTCGAGAAGATCACAGGTGTTCGCCGAGCGCGGATGCAGGCGGATCTGGACGCGACCCGGCAACGAGGCTCACATCGAGTACTTCAGGAAGCTCGGATTCACTCCCGACGAGGTCGGAGGCACGCCGGCGCTGGTGGCCAACCTCGACACCGTGCTCGAGGCGTGACGGCGACGGGTCAGGACCCGATGCTGCAGAAGAAAGCGAGCCCGGCGCCGTCCTGGGTTTCGTCGGAAGGCGGGATCGGTGTGGACGCCAGCCGAGGTGCGACAGGCGCGGCCGCTGCCACGGGCGGGTCGTCTCCGAGGGCCCGGATGATGAACGCCGCCATCTGACCCCGGGTGACGGGATCGTCAGGACAGAATCGTGGGCCCACCACCGAACACCCCTTCGTGACACCTGTACTGGACAACCACTCGATGTCGTCTTCGAAGACCGAAGCGTCGTCGTCGACGAATTCCAGCGGCGCTCCCGCCGGGAGGGCGCCTTCGAGCGCCCGGCGGAGGAACGCCGCCATCGCTCCCCGGGTCACCGGGGCCTCGGGGCAGAACCGGTCGTTGACCGGCGGGTTGCACCCGGCCGTGATCCCGGCGGCGGCGAGCCGCTCGATGTCGGCCTCGAACACCGAGTCGTCATCGTCGACGAAGGTCCGGTCTCCCCGATCGGACAGTCCCAGAGCCCGCACCAGGAAGGCCGCCATCTGGCCGCGGGTGACGGGGTCGTTCGGGCAGAACCGATCGTTGGTGGGCGGGTTACATCCCCGCGTGATCCCCTTGGCCGCCAGCTTCTCGATGTCGGCCTCGAACACC
>JAOUGY010000035.1 GCA_029865445.1 Acidimicrobiia bacterium
CCAGTCGCCAGTCGCCAGTCCCCAGTCCCCAGCCGGCGGCCCGGGAGTCAGACATGGTTGTTGCCTGTTGCCTGTTGCCTGTTGCCTGTTGCTTGTTGCTTGTTGCTTCAGCATTGAGTCCCCAGTCCGACTCGGCCACCTGCTGACCTGCTGACCTGTTGACCCGCTGACTGCCCGAGCGAAGCGAGGGCCCCCTCAAGGGATGTGGGGGTTGTCCCCAATCGACTTGGAACCGGATCGGCCCGATGATCGTCTCATCAACGTCGATCAGGGAGAACGAACATGACACGCTGGATCGCAGGAATGATGGCACTGGGGATCATCCTCGGCGCCTGCGGAGGAGACGACGCAAGTACCGAGGTGGCTGCAGACTTCCAGGATGCCTCGGCAACCATCGCCGAAGAAGCCCCGGCGGTAGGGGGTGGCGAGGCGGATGGGTTCGGCATTGATGACAGCGCCACCCGCCAGATCTCGGATGCCGTGCCCGCGGATCGCAAGGTCATCAAGACGGGACAGATCACCATCACCGCCCCCGACACCCGGAAGGCGATGGATGGGGTCATCACCATGGTCGAACGATCGGGCGGCTACGTGGCGGCGAGCGAAGTCACGCCATCCGGTGAAGACCGCCAGCCCGAGATCTCGGTGACGATCCGGGTTCCCGCCGGAGAGATCAACACCGCGCTGGCAGCGATCAGGGAACTCGCCGACGAGGTGATCTCTGAAAGCATCCAGAGCCAAGACGTCACCGAGGAGTACGTCGACATCGAGGCCAGGATCCGCAACCTCACCGCCCTCGAAACCGAGCTCGTGGCACTGCTGGCCGAAGTCCGGGAACAGCCCAACGCCGACCCGCAGAAACTTCTCGCCGTGTTCTCGCAGGTCAGCGAAGTGCGGGGCGAGATCGAGATCCTCGAAGGGCGGCGGCGCCTTCTCGACAACCAGGCGGACCTGTCCACGATCAGCGTGTACATCAGCCCCACCGCCACATCCCAGCCCATCGTGGAGGAAGGTTGGGCACCGCTGGTCACGCTGCGACGAGCGGCCGGGGACCTTCTCGAGGCGCTGCAGACATTGGGTGACGCCGCCATCTGGTTCGTGGTGTTCGCACTGCCGGTCGTGGCTCTGTTCATCGTCCCCGCCTGGGCGCTGATCAGGTTCATGCGGAGGCTCGGCCGGCGTTCAACGCCGGAGTCCACGCCGGAAGCGACGCCGCCCGCACCTGAGCCGGTGACAGCAGCAGCCGACGAAACAACCTGACCGGACGCGGGTGGGCGCGCCTGAGGCGTGCCCACCCGCGTCGCAGAAACCGGTCCAAATCGATCACTGGCGACCGCGGTGGCCTGTATAACCGCCGGATGCACCCACAAACGATCCTCGTCAACGGCACCATCTTCTGCGCCGACCCCGCCCGTACCATGGCCCGGGCGATCGCCATACGCGACGACAGAATCGTCGCTGTGGGAGGGGACGAAGCGGTGCTCGCGGCAGCCGGACCGGAGACCGAGATCATCGACCTCCAGGGACGGATGGTCACACCCGGATTCCAGGACGCCCACGTCCACCCCGCGTCGGGAGGCAGGATTCTCGCCTCGTGCAACCTCATGGAGGCAGGTGACGCCGCGGGGGCCACGGACATCATCTCCGCTTATCACACCGCCAACCCGGATGGCTGGTTGACGGGTGGGGGATGGCGCTACACGTGGTTCGATCGTGGATGCCCTTCCAAAGAGACACTCGACGCGCTCACAGGAGATCGACCCGCATACCTCACCGTGGCCGACGGACACTCGGGATGGGCCAATTCGGCTGCACTGTCGGCGGCAGGTATCGGCGCCGCCACGCCCGATCCCGCAGACGGCCGGATCGAGCGCAACGCGGACGGGAGCCCCCAGGGAACACTCCACGAGGGGGCGATGGATCTGGTGAGCGCCGTCATTCCACCCCCGACGCAGTCTCAGATGGACGATCGGGTCCTGGCAGGCCAGGGGTACCTGTTCTCAAAAGGAGTGACGGCCTGGCAGGACGCCTGGGTGACCCAGGAACTCCATGACACCTACCTCCGGCTCGCGGAAACCGGGCGTCTCAGAGGCAACGTGAGGGCGGCCATGTGGTGGGACAGGCTGGGTGACATGGATCAGATCGACCGATTCCTGCAAGCTCGGGATCAACGACATCCCCGCTACGTCCCCGGAGCCGTCAAGCTCATGCTCGATGGTGTGTGCGAGAACTACACGGCCTCGCTCCTGGGAAGCTACCTCGACGACCACGGGTCACCCACCGGCAACCACGGCCTCGACATGATCGACCCCGAGCAGCTCGGACAGATCGTGACCGAACTCGATCGCCTTGGATTCCAATGCCACTTCCACGCCATCGGCGACGCCGCCGTCCGCAGCGCCCTCGACGCAGTGGAATCCGCACGAATGGCAAATGGTTGGTCGGACCTGAGGCATCACATCGCCCACATCCAGTTCGTGGAGCCCTCCGACCTGCCCCGCTTCCGGCGGCTGGGGGTCGCAGCCAACGCCCAGCCGCTCTGGGCGTGCAACGAGCCGGCCGTGACCGAACTCACGATTCCCTTCGTGGGCGACGACCGCGCTCTGACCATGTACCCCTTCGGGTCACTGCTCGAACACGGTGCCGTCATGGCCATGGGGTCCGACTGGTCTGTGTCCACGGCCGATGTCATGGATCAGATCTCGGTTGCGGTGAGCAGACAGGTCCCGGAAACCTCGGACAGCGAACCGTTCCTTCCTGCCGAACGGATCGAACTCGCCGATGCACTCTGTGCGTTCACCTCAGGGTCGGCGTGGGTCAACCATCTCGAGTCGGACAGGGGAACGATCCACACCGGAGCGGTTGCAGATCTCACGGTCCTGTCAGCAAACCCGTTCGACGTCGAGGCGATCTTCGACGTCGAGGTCGACCTGACATACGTGGACGGTGAGGTCGTCTACGAACGCGGCACGCTCTGACCGAGAAGACTCTCCATCGGAAACGAATTCACATCGGCGGGATCGTGGCGCGCACCGATCCTGATTGGTAGGTTGACGCTCGAACCGACAAAAGGACTTGGGTGACACCGCCACCGAACAACAGCCAGATGTACCCGGAGGCGAGCCAGGCCACCACCGTGCTCGTCCTCGGCATCCTCGCCATCGTCGTATGTCAGATCCTCGGGCCGTTCGCCTGGTCGATGGGGAACAAGGAACTCGAAGCCATCGACTCCGGTCGGCGGCCTCCCGAAGGGCGGGCCAATGCGAATGCCGGGCGAATACTCGGAATCGTCGGAACTGTCCTTCTCGGACTGGGCTTGCTCGGCATCCTCATCGTCGTCGCCATCGGCGGGATGGCCGTGATCGCCGGCTCATGACATCTCACGATCACCAGATGAGAGGAACGACATGACCGCAATGCCACCAGCCGCGTCCGCCTATCCCGAGAAGAGCCAGGCCACGACGGCCATGGTCCTCTCGATCTTCGGGCTCCTCTGCTGCGGGATCCTCGGGGTCGTGGGCCTGATCATGGCGAACACGGAGAAGCAGGCGATCGCGGCAGGACGCCGCGACCCGGCCAATCAGGGCACGGCCCAAGCCGCCTACGTGATCGGCATCGTCGCCATCGCCCTATGGGTCATCGGTCTCATCGTGCAGGCAACGGTGCTGCCGAGCGTCTTCGACCAACTGGATCTCGGATGACGGCGTTCGTCACGACGGTGAGGCGGCGGTGGGCACCCTGGGCGCTCCCGCCGCTCCTCGTGGCGTTCGTGTCGTGGAAACCTGCATCGACGGGACCGACGATCTGCCCCTTCGCGGTCGCCACCGGCCACGCCTGCCCGCTGTGTGGCGGCACGCGGGCCGCCTCGGCGCTCCTTCGGGGCGACGTGGATCTGGCGTGGCAGATGCACCCGCTCATCTTCGCCATCCTCCCGCTCATGGCGTTCGGCTGGATCAGTTGGATCGGGGTCACTCGCGGCTGGTGGAACCCGCCCTCGTCCCGGACCACGAACATCGTGGCCGCGGTACTGGGCGTGGCGTTCTTCGGACTCTGGGGGCTCAGGGCCCTTTCCGGAACGCTCCCGCCCGTCTGATCACCGTCAGCGGATGACGAGATCCGGGTGCGTTCGTACTCGCGCCTTCTTGGCGATCACCGCCGCCGCCAATTCGTCGAAGGCGATCGCCGCCTCACTCCCCGGTGCGGCGACCACCACGGGTATGCCGTCGTCGGCACCCTCCCTCATCTCAGGCAGGAGCGGAACTCTCGCCATCAACGGGACCCCCACCTCCTCGGCCAGGGCGGCCCCGCCGCCCGAACCGAAGAGTTCGTACCGGACCCCATCGTCCCCGGTGAACCACGACATGTTCTCGACGACACCCATGACCTCCTGGTTGACCTTCTCGGCCATGAGCGCCGCCCTACGAGCCACCCGCTGAGCGGTGGGCTGAGGCGTGGTCACCAAAAGCACTTGCGCCCGGGGCAGGAACTGGGACAGGGAGATCGACACGTCACCCGTGCCGGGGGGCATGTCAACCAGCAGAAACTCCGGCTCGTCCCACCACACGTCTTTCAAGAACTGTTCGATGGCCTTGTGCAGCATCGGCCCGCGCCAGATGACGGCCTGGTCGTCGGCCACGAAGTAGTCCATCGACATCGCCTTGACCCCATGGGCGACCGGAGGCACGATCGACTGCTCGATCACTACCGGCGGGTAGTCGATCCCGAGCATCCGGGGAATAGAGAAACCCCAGATGTCGGCGTCGATCACGCCCACCGACTTGCCGGCCCGGACCAGCGAGACCGCCAGGTTCGTGGTCACCGAAGACTTGCCCACGCCACCCTTGCCGGACGAGACGGCAACGACTCGAGTGCGCGAGCCGGTCTCGCCGACACCCGGACCGGCGTGATCCTTGAGACGGTCCATGAACTCGACCCGAGCCCCGTCAGGCATCACGCCGACCTCGACCTCGATGTCGGAACCGGCCGCCTCGACCATCCTGCGCTGTAATTCGTCGAGCAGCGGATAGTTGGGCACGGGGACCGAGACCACGGCCCGATCGGCTCCGAAACGTTTCTCGCTCACCGAAGTGAGCATCCCCAGATCGCCGAGCGCCCGACCCATGAGCGGGTCGAGAACCTGCGAGAGAACAGCTTTGAGGTCGTCCGGCATGGGACCCATTTCTCCTATGGCGATCGTGTTTAGAAGGGCTCGGCCACTATAGTTTTTGGTGTGTCGAACCAAATCTCGGCGGAATCGTCCCGGCTCGACCGGTCGATCGGGGACCTGACCGCGGCGCTCGGGGACCCGACGCGACGTGCGATCTTCATCGCAGTGCGCGAATCGCCCGAGCCGATGACGAGCGCCGGAATCGCCGACCTGTTCGGAATCCACCCCAATGTGGCGCGACACCATCTCGACCGTTTGGCGAGCGACGGATACCTCCAGGTCAGTCACCGCCGGCCCGCCGGCAGGAGCGGACCCGGCGCCGGCCGGCCCGCCAAGTGTTACGAGGCCACGACCAAACCCATCGACCTCCACTTCCCGAGCCGAAGCGCCCACCTCCTGGTCGACTTGCTGGTTCGCCTGGTCGACAGGGTGGCGCCCGACGACATCGCCGGAATCGCCGAGTCGGTGGGGCGCGAGTACGGACGAGAGCTCGCAGCCGAAGTCGGAACACCCGACGAGGAAGGGTACGCGGCTGCCATCGCCGCCGTTGCCCAAGCGATGTCGGGTCTCGGATTCGGGATGGCTCCCGAAGAGAACGGCGAAGTCCAACGCCTGTTGACGTCGCATTGCCCATTCGGAGATGCCGCGGTGGGCCACCCGGACGTTGTGTGCTCCCTCGACAGGGGCATCGTCTCAGGACTATTCGAGACGATGGGAGAGCGATGCGCTCCCGTCCTCCATCCCCACACCGATCCGATCGAAGCGTGCGTCACCGAGGTCACCATCTCGGTCGGGAAGCGCTGAACCCTCTTTCGTCGGCATGTTGACACTGACAAACGGCCCCACCGTCGTTGGCCTGTTCCCCGACCTCGGCGCCAGCATCCAGCGCTTCACGCACGGGGACTTCGATGTTCTCCGCCGGGGGCGCCCCGACACCCCTCTCGACATGGCCTCGTTTCCTCTCGTCCCGTGGACCAACCGGATCTCGGACGGAGTGTTCGGTTGGGAGAGCCGCATCGTCGACGTCGGCGGCAGCGCCATCACCGGCGAACCCCACGGACTGCACGGCCACGGGTGGGTGTGGAAATGGGAGATCACGGAATCCACCCAGACCACTGCCCGGCTCCGCTTTCTCCACCCTGCCGGTCGGTGGCCGTGGCGCTACGAGGCTGCTCTTGCGGTGTCGGTCGAACCGGGCCGCCTCGATCAAACCCTCACCGTTCGCAATCTCTCCGATGAGCCGATGCCGGCGTCGCTCGGTTTCCATCCCTACTTCGAGCGCCCCGCCCGGCTCACGGCCAACGTCGACGGCCACTGGGTCGGAGACACGGTCATCCCGAGTCATTGGGAGGAGACAGAGGCCTTTCGAGGTGCCGACGTCGACTCCAGGTCCTACGACACCACGTTCACGGGATGGGACGGTCGCGCCTTCATCGAGACCCACGGCGCCCGGATCGCAGTCCAATCCGACCTTCCAAATCTGCACGTCTACTCCCCCACCGGCCGGGGCTTCTTCTGCCTCGAACCGGTGGGAGCGGCACCCGATGCGCTCAACCAGCCCGAGCGGGGAGGAGAGATCGTGCCACCCGGCCAACTCGCCTCGGCGTCGATGCGAATATCGCTCGTGGGCTCGAGCTGACCACCGGGAGAGGAGAACCGACCGGTCGGTAGACTCGTCGCATGGCCCTTCAAGATTCCATCACAACGCCCCTGGGTTCTCGCCGGATCGCCCGCCTCTCCGAGGCCGGAGACGTCGACCGCCTTCCCTATACGATCAAGGTGCTGTTGGAAGCCGCGCTCCGCACTCGCGACGACAAGGCCGTGACCGATGCCGATGTCGCCACGATCGCCGCCTACGACGCCACCCGGGTCGGCGAAACAGAGATCCCCTTCATCCCTGGACGAGTCGTACTCCAGGATTTCACGGGGGTACCCGCCGTCGTCGATCTCGCCGCGATGCGGGCGGCCATCGTACGCATGACGGGCAACCCCGACGATGCCGACAAGGTCAACCCGGGCGTGCCCTGTGATCTCGTAGTCGACCACTCCGTCCAGGTGGACGCATTCGGGCGCCCCGACGCCTTGGTGATCAACAGCGCTCGGGAATTCGAACGCAACGAGGAGCGCTACGAGTTCCTCAAATGGGGTCAGTCGGCGTTCCGCAACTTCCGGGTGGTCCCGCCCGCCACCGGAATCGTGCACCAGGTGAACCTGGAATACCTGGCCAAAGTCGTGTGGGACGACAGAACCTGGCTCTATCCGGACAGCCTGGTGGGAACCGACAGTCACACAACGATGATCAATGGTCTCGGAGTGGTCGGGTGGGGCGTTGGGGGCATCGAAGCCGAGGCCGCCATGCTGGGCCAACCCATCTCGATGCTTCTGCCCGAAGTGATCGGGTTCAAACTCACCGGGCGGCTCGCCGAAGGAGCGACCGCCACCGATCTCGTACTGCGGGTGACCGAGATGCTCCGGACGCACGGGGTCGTCGGCAAGTTCGTGGAGTTCTTCGGGCCTGGGCTGGCGGATATGCCCATCGCCAACAGGGCGACGATCGCCAACATGGCGCCCGAGTACGGTGCGACCGTCGGCTACTTCCCAGTGGACGAACGGACTCTTGACTACATGAGGCTCACCGGGCGCAGCGACAAACTCATCGAGGCCACCGAGTGGTACTACCGCGAACAGGGGATGTGGCGTGACGACGCCCGCCAGATTGCCTACACCGCCGAGATCGAACTCGACATGGGGACGGTACAGCCTGCGCTCGCCGGGCCGAAGCGCCCCCAAGATCGGATCGATCTGACGGCGATGAAGGACACCTGGACCGGGCAACTCGGTTCCGTCTTCGGCCGCGAGCACGGCGCCATCCGCACCGACCCGGTGTCGTACGAAGGCAACGACTTCAACCTGACCGATGGGGACGTGGTCATCGCCGCGATCACATCGTGCACCAACACCTCCAACCCGGATGTAATGGTGGGTGCCGGCCTCGTCGCCCGCAAGGCCCGGGAATTGGGGATCACCCGGAAGCCGTGGGTGAAAACGTCGCTGGCCCCGGGAAGCCAGGTGGTCACGGAGTATCTGCGGTCCGCGGACCTGCTGGACGACCTCGCCGCGGCCGGGTTCTATCTCGTGGGCTACGGGTGCACGACCTGCATCGGCAACTCCGGACCTCTCCCGACCGAGATCTCGAATGCGATCACGGTCAGCGGTCTCGTTGCCACGTCGGTGCTCTCCGGGAACCGCAACTTCGAAGGACGGATTTCGCCCGATGTTCGTGCCAACTACCTGGCTTCGCCGCCGCTGGTCGTGGCATACGCCCTCGCCGGCACGGTCAATTGGGATCCCGCCACGGAACCGTTCCCTGGAACAGACGTCTATCTGCGTGACGTGTGGCCAACGCAGGCCGAAGTCGACGAGGTGGTCTCGCAGCACGTCACCCGCGATCAGTTCATCGACAAATACGGGGACGTGTTTGCGGGCTCGGAAGAGTGGCAGTCGATCTCGATGACGGGCGGCGGCCTGTACTCGTGGAACGACGCATCCACGTACGTGCAGGAACCGCCGTTCTTCGTCGGACTGTCGAGCGAGGTGAATCCGATCAGCGCGATCACCGGAGCCAGGGCACTCGCCAAACTCGGAGACTCGGTCACCACCGACCACATCTCTCCAGCCGGGTCGATCAAGGTCGATTCCCCCGCCGGTCAGTACCTCATCGCCCACGGAGTCCAGCCCGCGATGTTCAACTCGTATGGGTCGAGGCGCGGCAATGACCGGGTGATGACCCGCGGTACGTTCGCCAACATCCGGGTCCGCAACCACCTCGCACCAGGAACAGAAGGTGGCTTCACGATGGATTTCCTCGACGGCGAGGTCAAGGCCATCTATGACGCGTCGATGAACTACCAGCAGAACGGTGTGCCGCTGGTCGTGCTCGCCGGGAAGGACTACGGCATGGGGTCCAGTCGCGACTGGGCGGCCAAGGGAACCTTCCTGCTCGGCGTGAAGGCGGTGCTGGCCGAGAGCTTCGAACGGATCCACCGATCCAACCTCGTGATGATGGGTGTGCTCCCCCTGGAGTACCGGGACGGGGACACCGCCGAGAGCCTGGGACTCGACGGCACGGAGGTGTTCGAGATCGATGTCGACGACACGCTCGTACCTCGCCAACCCGTGCTGGTCAGGGCAACGAAGGACACCGGCGCCGTCATCGAGATCAAGGCGCTCGCCCGTGTGGATACGCCCGTGGAGGTCGAATACCTCCGGAACGGTGGGATCCTCCATTACGTCCTGCGTCAGATGGCCGCCACGGCCTGACCGGCCGTCCCCGGTTTTCACGCACGAAAGGCAGCAATATGCTGCCTTTCGTGCGTCAGAACGCGGTCTCGGCCGGTCGGCCCGAGGATCGTCACCCGGGCCGGTCGGGGATCACACCTTGGAGCCACCATCGAAATCGGCGGACCTGATCGACCACCAGCCACGGCCTGTGGAAGACGTCACTGTCCCACACCGCAAGAAGGGAAAGACCCGCCTCCTCGAGCTTGGCCGCCCTCAACGCGTCTCGATCGCGGTCCACCAAAGCCGTGTGGAACCGCTCGCTCTGGACCTCGACCCCGCCAGGGATGTCGTCCCAGACGAAGTCGACTCGGCCCACCCAGTGCTCGCCACCGATATCCACCTGGCGGCGGAGCACCGGGATACCTGACCGCGGGCCAAACAGAGCATTGAACCTGTGCTCCAGATGGGAGGCCGGAGGAACGTAGCCGGGACCGCGCACCTCGAGGATCGCCCGCATCGACGAAATGCCATTACGGCCGCTGGCCGCCAACCTGTCCAGGAGCCGCAGCGCCGAAGCCCCGGAGAGCAGGTTGTCGGTCCACGCCCGGTCGAACGCGACCGCCACACGATCTTGATGGCAGACCGCAGCCAGGTGGAACATGGTCAGCACAGGGCTGGTGACCCTCAGCCCTCTGTACTCCACGATGTGGTCCTGGGGCAGTCCGTCGTGGAAGTGGACGCGGGCGGTGGGGCGCCGGGCGGGTGCCCCGCGAGCCGGAACGACCACGTGGAGATCACGGTCCAGCCGGAACCCGGGCAGCCCCCACAGCGCTGCCGCGGAAGTGTGCGAGAGCGCGGCCTGTTCTGGTGCGTCAAGAACGGCAAGCATCGCCGTGCCCTCTTCGACCCGCGGCGCACCGCGCACCCTCACCACCCGGCGAGTCACACGCTCGAGCTCGCCCGCTGTGATCATCCGCTCCCAGACGTGCTTCTGCACGCCGCGGTCGACGAGTTGGCGGGTTGCCACGAACCCGTGCTGACTCGTCGCCAGCTCTCGCACGACGTCACGGAGATTCGCCACACCCCCATAGAGCCAAACCGACTCGCCCACGTCTAGAGGGTCGTCAATCGGAAACCCTCTCGCGGCCTACTCCCCGTCCCTTTGACGCACGAAAGGCAGCATATTGCTGCCTTTCGTGCGTCAAAACCGCTTCCGGAACGGGCGCGGGTGGAGTCAATCGCCCCAGTAGCGCTGTTCTCGGAAGGGGTCGCCATACATGTGGTATCCGTTGCGCTCCCAGAATCCGGGTTCATCATGGTCGAGGAGCGTGAACCCGCGGACCCACTTGACACTCTTCCAGAAGTAGAGATGCGGTATCACCAATCGCAGCGGCCAGCCATGTTCGACGTCGAGGTCCTCCCCACCGTATCGCCAGGCAAAGAGACTGTCCGGGGCGGCGAAGTCCTCCAATGGGACGTTGGCCGTGAAACCGTGTTCGGCGAACACCAGGACGTGGGTGGCCCGATCGTTCACTTGCACCCGCTTCAACATCTCGTCGACCGACACACCATGCCACTCCGTATCGAGCTTGGACCATTTGGTGACGCAGTGGATGTCGAACACCCGGTCGACCGTGGGCATGGCTTTGATGTCGTCGAGAGTCCACACAACCGGCTGGTCGACCAGTCCATTGACCTCGAAGAACCAGGATCCCGGATCCACCTTCGGGGTGACGCCGGCGTGCAATACGGGAAACCGGTCGGTGAGGTACTGCCCCGGCGGGATACGAGCCGGGTCGATACCCCGGTCCTCGTACTCCTGGCGTTTGCGCGTGAAGAAGCTCATTGCTGCTTACCTATCGATCGTGGACAGACCCCTCGCATCGAAAACAGGCAGGCTCACGTTGATATTCCTCGGCGTCGTCGCCGGGGGTGTGGGGCTGTCGATGCTGTTCGGTTCTGACGTCGAGATCGGCGGCCCCATGCAGGGCAGGACCGCCCCCGAAGTGGCGATGACTGGGTTCGACGGCGGGGAATGGCGATTGAGCGAACACCTGGCGGTAGACGGCCGCCCCGTGGTGCTCAACCTGTGGGCGTCATGGTGCAAGCCATGCGAGGAGGAGATACCCGAGCTGTCCCGGTTCGCGGTCGCGCACCCCGACGTCGCCGTGGTCGGCGTGGCCATCAGAGACGAGTTCGAAGCCGCAAAGGCCCTGATCGACCGACTCCAGCCGGACTATCTGACCGGCTTTGACGCCACCGGTCGGCTGCGCGACATGTATGTCGGGTTTGGGATGCCGGCGACGTTTTTCATCGACTCACAGGGCATCGTCAGCCGACAGATCGACGGCCCGCTCACCGCCGAGGATCTGGAGTCGATCATCGACGGGTGAACCCCAAGGTTCAAGCCGCGTCGACGTAGTCGAAGTTGGGACCCGAGGTCATCTCGGCGAACACTACGAGACGTTCTCGGGCAGAGAACTTCGGGTTGCAGGTCGTGAGCGTCAACCAGGCGCCGTCACGGTGTTCGGTGACCCACACGTCAAACGGTGTGACAACGATCATCTCTCGAACGGCATACGTGTGGACTCCTACGGCGGTCTCGACGATGATCTCGTCGCCCGGCGTCAGGAGATCGAGGTCGAAGAAGGGCCTGCCGTTGGTGGTTCGATGCCCACTCAGCACTGCGTTGCCGGGCTGTCCGGGCAGGGCCGTTTCAGGTATGTGTCCGGGTCCGAGGGTCAGCGTCTCTCGATCCACCCCTTCGAACACCACCTGCGAAAGGTCGATCCTTGGAATCGAGAGCGCTGCGAACGCCTCACCGTCGATCACCGCCGGTTCTTCCACCAGCGACGGCGCCGCCGGTTCCGACGGATCCGGCTGCTCGACCGGCAGCTCTTCGACCTGCTCGGCCCGGGCCTCGAGGATGTCGGGGAGGTCTGAGCGCGCCTCGGCCTGGATCTGATCGTTGATCAGATCGGTTCCATACAGCTCGAACCCAACGTATCCGAGGATGAAGGTGCCCGACCAGATCATGGTCCAGGCGATGATCCGTACCAGCCGTCGCATGTCGACGTTTCAGCCTATCGGGAATCAGCGCCCGGACCAGCGGGGCGCCCTCTTCTCGAGAAAGGCCATCACACCTTCCTTTGAGTCTTCTGTGAGCGCAACTGCCGTGAGCCCGCCCTGGAGCCTTTCGAGGGCGGCGTCGAACCCCAGATCGGCGACGCCGTAGAACGCGTCGCGCCCCAACAGGAGCGTTCCTGGGCTCTTGGTCGCGAGCGACTCCACCACCTCGTCGACCACGACGTCGAGTTCCTCTCGAGGCACCACCCTGGAGACGGCGCCGATCGAATGCGCCTCGACCGGATCGATGATCCTCCCGGTCATCATGAGCTCGATCGCCGCCTTGCGTGTGACGCCTGCCTCGAGGACCGCAGTGATCATCATCGGCCACAGCCCGACGTTGATCTCGGTGACACCGAGCTTGGCGTCTGCGACGCAGATCGTGATGTCGCACGACACGGCGAGCCCGAACCCGCCCGCCAGAGCGTGACCGTTCACACGCGCAACTGTGGGCTTCCCGCCCCGCCGGAGCGTGCGGAACAACTGGGCGAGTCCGCCCCGCGCCGCATGAAGCCCGATCGGATCGTCGACGAATCCGGCCGCGAGATCGCCGCCCGCCGAGAAGGCTCGATCGCCGGCACCGGTGAACACGAGCACCCTCACGTCATCGTCCGCTATCGCTTCACGAGCCGCGTCCAGGAGCCCTTCCATGGTCTCCACCGACATCGGATTGCGCCGTTCCGGATCATCGATCGTGATCACTGCCCGGCCCTGATTGGTCTCGTATCGAATCACACTCGCCCACCTGTCCACATCGACGTGATACCTTGGGCGCCCATGCTATGGCTCGCCGTCGTCATGTTCGTCGCACTGGCGCTCGCCGTCCTTCGAGGCGGGCGCCTCACCAACCTCGCCGACATCCGGTTGAAGTTGTGGTGGCTCCTGCCGCTCTCGTTCGCTCTCCAGCTCGGTACACGCCTGCTCCCCGAGCGTTCATGGACCGACGTCGCCGGGGTGGCGATGGTGCTGGGATCGTATGTTCCGCTCATCGGGTTGGTGTTCGCGAATCGCGACCGCAAGGGAATGTGGCTCGCCGGGATAGGAGTGCTGCTCAACTTCTCTGTGATCCTCCTCAACGGAGGTATGCCGGTTCTGAGCGAAGCCGCCCTCGTCGCCTCCGGATATTCACCCACGCCTCAAATCGCCGACTCGTACAAACACATCACGCTCGACGTCACCTCCCGGCTTCCTTTCTTGGCCGACGTCATCCCCATGCGGATTGCGGGGCAGGGCACGGTGCTCTCGCTCGGCGACGTCTTTCTGGCGGTCGGCCTGGCCAGGTTTCTCGAAGCCGAGTTGCGTCGGCCAGTGCGCTGGTTCAAACCTGGCGTGAAGCTCTCGGGTGGCTCGGCGACGCGCCGTTGACGATCCGTGTAGCGAACAGGACCTCTCAGGCCGAGGTACCGAGGGCGTTGCGCCGCTCCAGGAGTGCCCTGAGGGCGTTGACGATCTCAGGGTCGTAGTCGTACACCGACCCCCGGTGTAGTTGTTCGAGGCCCTCCAGCGGGGAGTGACCCTGCTCGGCCGTCAATTCGTCATAGGCGCTGGCGACCTTGATGATCCTCGAGGCGATCGGTAGATCTGGGTCGGGCTGCTGGCCCGGTCGCCGATACGGCTCGTGCTGGCGGCGGATGATCTGCGCGACCGTCGACAGCGTGGCCTCTTCGGCGATCACCGATCCCCACTCGGCGATGTCGGCGTCGGTGTATCCGATCCGGGCTACCCCGGGGTCGTTGAGGCTGATCCGTCCGATGTCGTGCAGGTACGCCGACCACTCCACGTCTTCGACACTGCGGTGGTCGAGACCCATCGTCTCGGCGAGCGATGTCGCCAGCGCGGCCACTCTCAGGGCGTGTCCCGGATGGACATGGCCGGCCGCTTCGGGAATCTGGGCGAGCGCCCGGACGGTCTGGTTGTACGTGCGCTTCGCCTCGGCGAGGCGCCGGAACGCTCCCGCCGCGAACAAGAAAGGGAGCGCCGCGATCACGAAAGCGAACCACCGTGCGACGTCGAAGGTGAGCCCAAAGAGCGCCCCGATCGTCATCACGGTCACATAGACGTCGAGGTCCCGGAACTCGAGTGGTTGGTTGCGACCGTTGCCGTTTCCCGTCACCCATGTGACCACCGAGGCGACGACGAACGACGCCGGCACCACGACAAACAAGGTGACGATCTGCCACCAGTTCTCGATCCACTGCGACTCCGACCCTCCCAATCGCTCGATGTACGCAGGTCCGATCAGTTCGAACAACGAGACGAATGCCATGCCCGAGGCCGCAAGGCGGAGCGAACGGATGATGACGCTGGCGGTAGTGTCACCCCGAGCGGTGCGAAGGATCCAGGTGGCGGCCGTTCCGAGCGCGATCACGGCGAGGCTCTCCTGGAGAGTGAATACCCGGACACCGTCGGTGGTGATGAACGGCAAGGCGGCCGCGACGGCCATGACCGCACTACTGACGGTGCCGGATCTCGTGGGGATGAGCACCGCAGAGAGCGGCACCATGATGAGGGCTGCAACCAGGACGGGCCCGACCACCGAACCGGGCCCAACCAGCTGGAGAAACGCCGCCACCCCGGCGATGGGGATGAGCGACGAGGCGATCCTTGGCCACCGACCCGACTCAACCACGGTTCGCCGCCTCTCTGACCGGTGCAGATTCGGGAGGGCCGTACGAGCCTCCGAGCCGTTCGAGCGCCTGCTTGAGGGCGGCCGTCACCTCGGGAAGGAAGAGGGGATCGTTGGATGACTCGACTTGGGCGAGGGCTCGACTCTGAGGCATTGCCATGCGGTACGAACGGGTACTCGTCATGGCGTCGAACGCATCGGCGACGGCGAGCACTGACTGTTCGAGTGTGGGCGTCTCGTTGTGACGATGTCCGTTCTGGCCGAAGTCCTCCCCGGTACCCCGAGGGTGGACACCGGAACAGATCTGCACCATGGGCTCGAGAAAGGAGACCTGGCTGAGCAGGTCATCGACCTTGTGAGTGGCGACCCTCATCTCACGGAACTCGATCTCGGTCAAGCTCCCCTGCTTGCGCATGATGGGAGTGGGGACCGCCAGTTTCCCGACGTCGTGAATGAGAGCCGCCAATCTCATCCGAGCGAGTTGCGCACTGGAAAAGCCGAGCTCCGTGCCGATCGAGAGCGCGAACTCGGCGACCCGCTCCGTGTGACCGCGGGTGTAGAGGTCGCGAGCTTCGAGAATCTTGACGAACCCCCTGAGCATTGCTTCCTGGGTCGCTCGGAGTCGGGCGTGAGAGGTGAACACGAGGTGGGAGATGACATAGACGGTGCCCACGAGAAAGGCCAGCGTGATGGACGGGCCGAAGGCGAGCACCGCTCCCAACATCGCACCGATGGTTCCGAGCGCCGTTTGCGCCACCACGGCCGGACGGGTCCTCGACCAGGGGATCAGGGAGCGGCGCCCAAAACCGATGAGCACCATCGAACGCACCATGGCGACATTCGAGATCGTGTACACGATGCTCGCCGCGAGTCCCGCCACCAGAACAGCGACGAAGACAGCGGCACTGGAGCCTTCGACCAGCCATGTGTTCAAGGTATCGGGCAGGGCACCTGAGCCCTCGGCCAGGATGCTCAACGCCACGTCCGCAGTCGACCCTGCCAGAAAGGCGGCGAACGCAATCTGTCCGAAGTTCACAGCCATCTGAAACACTCTCCGTCCAGAGATGTCCCCGCTGCTCACGAACCCCACAAAGGCGAGCATTGTCATCGGAAACGCCGCTGTATCTGTGAGTTCAGACAAAGGAAACGCGAGACCGGCGGTGAACATGGCCATCACGCTCGCCGATACCTGGAGCCTGTCATCGATCTCGACCGACTTGTACGCAAGGATGCCGAAGGTCAGAGCGAATAGCGCCCACAGCTCCCAGAACAGCACAGATCCAGCGGACTCGCCGTCGAGCAGGCAGGCCCAAACCGCGACCGACAGACCCGCGACTACGGAGACTGCTCCCAAGATGATTCGGCGGTGCTTGAGTTTCATCGGATGCCTGGCGTGTGTTCGGAGTAGTTATCGAACAGGCAGGGTTCGCAGTCAACCGACTTTGAAGGTCCTGGTGATCAAGACTGGTTCTCTCACGAGGTTCGGGTTTGTCGAGTGCATCCGGACAGTTGCTCTCATGCCGTATCACCTCGTTTACGGCTGTACTTCACTCGCCCGTGTGTCGGCGTGTGAGTGACTTCCGCTCCGCTCAGGGGTGTGAGATCGGGGTGACCACTCACCCATGCCCATTCGATCTTCCCACTCGCGTGGGAAAGCTCCGAGTTGTCAAAGTGCAAGGCCCCCGTGCCACGGGCTCCTGGCTGCCAGGCTCGGCTCCACCATCTCCGGTTTCGCAGATCCTGGTCCCGTGACAGACCGCAATCGTTTTCTCGCCGACCCGAAGGTACTCGCCTGGAACCGCTCGATCAAGGGCTGAAGACCTCTTTTCGCGACGAAGCGGCGCCAGATCCGGCCCTCCCACCCGCTACGCTCAGGACGTGGATGCCTCTGCACTCGAGCACGCGCTGCGGCGAATACCAGGGATCGAAGCGGTCCGGGTGGTCATGAACGGGTCGGCTCCGGCAGAGGTCCATGTGTTGACCTCACCGGGGAAAGCACCGAAGCAGGTGGTCAGAGACGTGCAATCGGTGGCGATGGCCGGTTTCTCGTCGCAGATCGATCGCCGGATAGTTTCGGTCGTCCAGGTCGATCCAGGCGATTTGGGAGGCGGTGATCGACCGGCCGTCGACGACGTCGCCGAGGAGATCGACGGCTCACGGATGACGATCACTGTCACGCTCACGTGGCACGACGAACGCCTGGTCGGTCGGGCCACCGGGCCGGCGGCGTCCACGACACGACTTCGCCTGGTGGCTGAGGCAACCCTGGCATCGCTGGAACAGGCCCTCGACTCCAATGCCGCCTTCGCTGTGGCATCGGTCGACACCCCCCAGATCGGCGCCCATCGGGTGGCGGTGGCCGTCGTGGTCATCGTGGCCAATGGCGAAGAACGGGTGGTGTCGGGGTCGGCTCTGGTCGGACCCGATCCTTCCAAAGCGATGGTTCGAGCGGTGCTCGACGGGCTGAACCGGCAGGTGCCCCAGCTCAAACGGTCATGACGGGGCGTAGCGTTCGCACCTTCGGCGACGTCGTCGTGTCGCCTCACGAACTCGCATCCGCCGCCGGCATAGAAGTGTTCGCGGCCGGCGGATCGGCGGTCGACGCCGCCCTCGCCACCAACGCGGTCCTCGGGGTCGTGGCCCCCGAGACCTGCGGCATCGGCGGCGACCTGTTCGCCCTGGTGTGGGAACCCACCGGGAATGCCCCGGCCACGCTCAACTCGTCGGGGTGGGCGGGCTCGGGAGCGCATGCCGACGAACTCAGGGCTGCAGGTCACGATTCGATCCCTGGCGACCACCCGCTCACCGTGACGATCCCAGGTTGCGTGGCAGGGTGGCAGGCTCTCCACGATCGCTACGGCCGAGTACCCCTCGGCGTCGTCTTGAACCCGGCGATCCGATATGCGGAGGACGGCTTTCCCGCCAGCACGGAACTTTCCGAGGCCCTCCGACGGCGAAGAGACCAGTTGGTCGGCCAACCGTCAGCCGTCGATCTGTATCCCAACGGCACGCCCCCGGAAGTGGGTACCCGTGTGCGACGCCCACTTCTCGCAACCACGATCTCCGACATCACGACCGGCGGCGCCCCGGCGTTCTACGAAGGACGACCAGCCAGAGACATCAGTGCCGCGGTCGGGGGCAGGATCACCCAGCGGGACCTCGAGACCTATCGTCCCGACTGGGTGGAACCCGCGCACATCGACGTATTCGGAGCAACCGGCTGGACGACTCCTCCCAACTCGCAGGGCTATCTGACGCTGGCGGCGCTGTCGATCTTCGAGGCCCTCGGCGTCCCGCTCGACG
>JAOUGY010000036.1 GCA_029865445.1 Acidimicrobiia bacterium
CCCGTGGTCACGATGATGAGCCTTGTACCGGAGAAGCCGGTCGTCCCGACCGTGTAGCCGCGTGTCCCGCCGTGATGGAGCGCGACCTGTTCCGGAGCAATCCATCCGGCGGCGTACAGGTTGAAGGCGTGGGTGCCGCCCCAACCGATCGACATCAGGTCTGTCTCGTTGTCGTATGGATCCGCAGCACCTGAATGCGACCAGTGGATCGTGTGGCCCATCTCGTGGGCGGCGATCGAACCGGCAGGTGAGTACTGGTATTGGGGGATGGCGGCCACGGAGGCGCCGTCGATCTCGGCTCGTCGTTGGATACCTTCGTAGAGCAGGGCTGTCGTGTTCCACGAGATGGTCCCTGGACCGCCCTGTCCCACCACGCTGGACCGGTTGTCGGTGAGCACCGAGAAGTCGTTCACATACAGTCGCGGCGTCAGGCCGGGGTGGGTCGAGCCGATCCCGCAGCTGGGGTCCGACGACGAACCGACAGCCTGGAAATCGGGTGTGTACTTCCCGCCGGAGATCTCGGTGAAGTAGGGGGCGACATTCGAGTTCAGTTCGGCGGCGACTTCGTTGATGTTCAGGTTGAGTGCGACGTCGCCCGGCTCGGTGGCCCGACAGATCCACACATCCCAGGGTTCGGTTCCGTTGGTGAAGAGACTGGTGAACTGACGGAAGGCGACGATTCCCAGCGGGTCGGCGTCGTAGGCCTCGTCGAAGGGCACCTCGATGGCCGCGGCTGGCCGGAGCCCTGGTTCCAGCCGCTCTACTTCGATGATGGCGTCATCGCCATGGGGAGTGCGTGCCACCGCTGCGGTCGGCACCGTGAGGACCGCGAGCGTCGCCACGACCACCACGAGCGGCGGGCGGAGGAGTCGGACAGACGTCTTGCGGGGAACGAATCTGAAACCATTCACGAAGGTCAGTCTATAGATCCGAGCCGGCGATCTAGCCTGGCGGGCATGGGCTTCACACGCGCACAACTCGACGCGTTCCGTGACTCGACGGTACCGGACGTGATCGGGGAGGGATGCAGACTCCTGTTCGTCGGCATCAATCCAGGTCTATGGACCGCGGCGGTCCAGACCCACTTCGCCCACCCACAGAATCGGTTCTATCCGGCCCTGAAGCAGGCCGGTCTCATCGATCGGGACATCGACCGGGCGGCAGGAATGTCGGATTTCGACCGTGTTCATCTCGTGGAACGCGGGATCGGGATCACCAACCTCGTCGAGCGGGCGACGTCCCGGGCGTCCGAGTTGTCGCGGGTCGAGCTTCGGGCAGGAGGTGCTCGCTTGGAGCGGCTCGTGACGAAGGTCGGGCCCCGTGTGGTCGCCATCGCCGGCATCACCGCCTACCGGACTGCGTTTGGCGTACCGGGTTCTTCGCCAGGCCGTCAGGAGCACCCGCTCGGAGGTGCCGAGCTGTGGGTGGTGCCGAATCCGAGCGGATTGAACGCCCATGAAACGGTGGCCACCCTCGCCGTCGGGTACCGAGAAGTCGGTGTGGCTGCGGGGATCGTGGATGCCGGCTGAGCCTTCCGAGCGTCAGGTTCTCTACGCGCTGGTTTCGGCCGGGTTCTTGGCGGTGGTGGGCGTGCTCATCGTCGGCGCCGGGCTGGCGGGCTTGGTCCCGTCGTGGTGGACCGCTGCCTCGGGCTCGATCTGGGCGGCGATTGCCGCCGTCTCTGCCCTTCGGTGGCGTCAGACGGGCCTGCTCCTCGTCATGTCGATCGGGCTGTTCGTCGCCTGGACCATCGGGACCCTCGTCGTCATATGACCTGGGTAGGTATCGATCGAACCCCGGGAGGCTGGGTCGTGGCCACGCTCGAGGTCGGGAGAGTCGAGTTGGCCGTCACGGAATCTCTCGCACCCGTCGACGCGGAGGTTGTGGCGATCGACATTCCCCTGTCGCTCCCGGAAACTGTCATTGGTCGGGCATGCGAGACAGAGGCCCGGAGGATGCTCGGCGGGCGCGCCTCGACGGTGTTCTCCAGCCTTCCACGGTGGTGCTACGAAGCTCCGTACACGTCAGCAACCCTCGACAAGGCTCGGGCAAGACTCGGATCGGCCTTCTCGAAGCAGGCGTGGAGCCTGGGGCCGGCGATTCTGGAGGCGATGGCCGTTTCCGGCGGACACTGGTTCGAGACTCACCCCGAACTGGCGTTTCGGGTCCGGGCGGGCGGTCCCGTGGCTCCGAAGAAGACGTGGAACGGGGTCTACGGTCGCCTCAGAGTCCTTGCCGATCTGGGGGTGTCTATCGGAGACGGTCCCGACGGTGTCCCTCCCGACGACGTGATCGACGCGGTCGTTTGTGCGGTGGTGGCATCGGACATCGCAGCGGGCACCGCCCACTCGGTTCCGGGCGAGGGGCCAGACCGCATCTGGTATTGAGCGGTCAACCCTCCCAGACCGGCGCATCGCCGAAGAACGCTTGGAACGCGAACCAGAACTCGTTGCGGTGGGGAGCGATCTCGAGCCGTTCGCCGGCCAGGGGCCCTTCGATGGCATCACCCAGCAGCGTCCAGGTGGAGCCGGTTTCCGTGTCGGTGAAGAGATCGTCGGCGGAGTGCTCGAAGGTCAACTCCCGGCCGTCCACGGTTGCGAAGTACGCGACGCCGGTTCCCACCTGCTGGCCGTTGGCGATCACGGAAGTATCGAGGGCGTCGGCGGTGTCGGGTGCGCCCCACAAGACGACAATGGGTTCGCCGCCCACTTCGTCGTTGACTACGCGAGCGGCCGACAACGGCTCGAATGGATAGGCCTTGCTGGCCTCCTCCATGGTGACGCCCACGACCCGGGACAGCGCCGGGTACCGGGTGTCGATCTCACCGTCGAAGAACGAAGGGATCGGCGCAGCTCGCGACGAGTACCCGACGTAGGGATTGGCCCCGTATTGAACGCCGAACCCTTGATCGAATGCCAACGCCTGGCCGGTCGGGTGGCGCTCCGCGAAATCCGCCCAGCTGAGAATGGCGGACGGAATCGGATCGAGCCGAGTGCCGGCGAGTTCGCCGACGATGGCCTCGCCTGTGATCTGCTGCCACAACGACTCGGTCGTGTCGTCCCACATCACCAGGTCCGACTGGCGAAGGAGACCCGAGACCCCGAATCGGAGGGTTTCCCCGTTGACCTCGGGATCGAATGCGATCGCGGTATTGCAGAGCGGGCAATAGGTGACGATCACCGGGCGGTCGCCGAACGAGTCGTTGACTATCTCGTGCCGGGTCATGATGGACAGGGGATAGAAGCGGGCATTGCCATCGAGTTCCACCACCGCACCCGGGTCGGTTGCCTGGAGCCAGGCGCTCCCCGCTTCAACCGACTCGAACGCCGGCGAGTCGATGGGCCGGATGAGATCTCGAGGGTCTGCGGCCGGGATCCCGACGTGGAGTTCGGCGAGGTCGATCGTGGCTTGCGTGAAGTCCGTGTTCCATGCTGCAGACACGGAGGCGAGCTCATCCGGCACTCCTTCGACCGCTGTGTTCGAGCTCGAGGTCTCCGTAATGATGCCCGGCTCGCCGGTGGTCGATGGCGCGGTCGTGTCGGCGACCGAGGCCGCGGAGCAGGCGGTGACACCCATGACCAGGGCGACTGTGGCAGCGAGTTTGCTCATAGAGGGAACAACCATGGTTACGCACCAGGAGTTCCCACAACAACCCCGCACCGTCGGATCGCCGACAGTGCGGGTGTCGCCGGGAACGCGTCGGCCTCGAGGTTGACGGTACGGCTGAAAGCGTTTTCAATCGGTGTGGATGCGACGCGTAACGATCGATGAGGTCGCCGAACGTGCCGGCGTCTCGGTTGCGACTGTGAGTCGGGCCGTGCGAGGACTACCCAACGTCTCTCCGGCGACCCGGAAACGGGTATTGCAGGCGGCCGGCGAACTCAAGTACCGGCCAGACCCGAACGCCTCCCGACTTGCGGCCGGGAAGTCGGGTGTGGTCATCATGGCGGTCCCCACGATCAGTTCCTGGTACACCGCCCAGGCGATGGCCGGTGTCGAGGCCGTGTTGCAGGGGGCCGGTATCGAACTGTCGGTGACGTTGTTGTCCGATTCGTCGAGTCGTGATCGGGTGGTCAGCGAACCGGGTCTCCTGGCTTCCAGGGCGGATGCACTCGTCCTCTTGGACCTCGTCCCGACGACATTCGAGCCCGACTCCCGGTTCCCGGTCGTCGTCGTCGGCGACCACTCGGACGCGTTCGATTCGGTATCGATCGACAACGTTCATGGTGGCCGGATTGCCGGTGAGCACCTCGTCGGTCTGGGCCACAGCAGAGTCGGGCTGATCGCCGGTGCCGAGGAGGACAAGTTCACGGCGGTGACGATGCTGCGAACCCGGGGTCTGGAGGAGGCGCTCGCCGGTGTCGGGGTGTCACTGGAGGAGAACGCCGTCGTGTTCGGCCACTACTCGGGACTCGGTGGGTATGAGGCGATGAACGAACTCCTGGCCAGGCCCAATCCCCCCACTGCGGTGTTCGCGCTTTCGGACGACATGGCGTTGGGGGCGATTCGAGCTGCCACCGAGGCAGGAATGTCGATCCCGCACGACGTCTCCATCGTTGGGTTCGATGATCACGAGTTGTCGTTCGTGCTCGGGTTGACGACGGTGGCTCAGGATCCGGCCGGGCTCGGTGCCGCCGGGGCTCAGATGCTGCTCGACCGGCTCGAGGGACACAGCGGCGCGCCTCGCGAAGCGCACGGTGAGGTCCGACTGATCGAGCGTTCTTCCACAGCGAGGATTTGACCGGCTTCCGTTTGCACCTGTCGCCCTCACCGACCTAGGGTTGTAAGCGCTTACATCGACGGGCCCACCACCGATGTTCCCGACGATGGAAGGCCTCTTCCGAGGCCGCGCAGATAAATCCAACGGGAGGAATACCATGATGCACAGGAAGCGTGGGCTCTTCGCCCTCCTTCTGGCGCTCGCGATGGTGATCGCAGCCTGCGGCGGCGACGAAACCGCCGACACGACGGGTGAAGGCGGCACCGATTCGGGCGGACTCGCAGCTGGTGACGGATCGGTCGACGTGTTTGGTGCCTTCTCGGGCATCGAGGCCGAGGCCGTGAACCAGGTGATCACCGATCAGATCAACGGAGCCGACGGTGTGGAGTACACCGCCGAGTACGAGGGATCTGACTCGTTCGAGGAGCAGATCAAGATCCGTGTCGAGGGTGGCAACGCGCCCGACATCGCCATCTACCCCCAGCCCGGCTCGGTGGTCGAGCAGGCTGCCGATGGGAACGCCATCGCACTCGAGGACCTCGGCTATGACATCGCCGAACTCGAAGGCATTTTCGGTGACTACCTCCTGTCGCTGGGCGAATACGAAGGCAAGCACTACGGCATCCCCACGAACGTCAACCTCAAGAGCACCGTCTGGTACAACGTCAAGGCGTTCGATGCGGCCGGCTATACGCCACCCGCAACCTGGGATGAGCTGATCGCGCTGAGCGACCAGATCGTCGCCGATGGCGGCACCCCTTGGTGCATCGGCCTCGGTTCCGACGCTGCCACCGGATGGCCGGCGACCGACTGGATGGAAGACATCATGCTCGCCACCGCAGGCACCGATGCCTACGACCGCTGGGTCACCCACGAGCTGCCGTTCGCGAGCGATGAGGTCAAGCGGGCTGCCGAGGTGTTCGGGGAGATCCTGTTCACCGATGGGTATGTGCTCGGTGGGGGGAACCAGACCCCGTCGATCGATTTCCGCGATGCACCGGACCCGATGTTCTCGGATCCACCGGGGTGCTACCTGCATCGGCAGGCCACCTTCATCACCAACTTCTTCGATCCGGCAGGCCTCGTGGCAGGTGAAGACTTCAACTTCTTCCCCTTCCCGGCGATCGATCAGAACGGCGTTCTCATCGCCGGCGAGCTGGCTGCGGTCTTCAATGCCGACACCGATGTGAAGGACTTCCTCGACCGGTTCATCTCGGCCGACGTCCAGTGCGCCCAGGGCTCGATCGAAGGCATCTCGCGTATCTCCCCGAACATCAACGTGGGTTCGGACTGTTACCGGGATGCTCTGATCGGGCAGGCAGCCGATGTCATCACGGCTGGACTCGGTGCCGGCGAGGCACGGTTCGACGCATCGGACCTCATGCCGTCTGCCGTCGGGTCCGGAGCATTCTGGACCGGGATGGTCGATTACGCGCAGAATGGACCGGACGCTCTGGACGGGATCCTCGCGGACATCGACGCCGCCTGGCCGACGAGCTGATCGAGTCTGATGTAGACCGAAGCGCAGAGGGCAGTCCCCGACGGGACTGCCCTCTGCCTGTATAGGGTGCAGACGAGAGGGAGGAAGGACCCGGAGATGGTGCAGGAGGACACTGGTCTCGGCCTCGACGATCGAGACCTCATGGACGGCACTCCGCCGACCAATCCGTTCAGCGTCCACATACTTCGCGTGGTCGCAGCGCTCGTGATCCCGATAGCCACGTTGCTCGGGATGTGGGTGGCCATGAATTGGGTCCAGAACCTCGAGAACCGGTTCGTCACCGTGATCGTGGCGATCGTGGTCGGAGTCGGTGGGGTCTGGCTGTTGTACTGGGCGATGGACAGCGCCGTCGATCAGCTGCCGCTCCGATTCCGCGAGAGCGTGCGGCCGTACGTGTTCGTCGGCCCTGCCCTGGTTCTCCTCATCCTCTACCTCGTCTATCCCGCCTTCTACACGTTCGTCCTCAGCTTCCAGGACGCCAAAGGTTCGGGTTTCGTGGGGTTGGAGAACTACGCCTTCGTGTTCACCGACGAACGCATGCTGCGATCCATCCGGAACTCCATCGGATGGATCATCGTCGTGCCGCTCGTTTCGGTGGTCGTAGGCCTCGGCTTCGCACTGCTGGCGGACCGATTGAAGCGGATGGAGTCGGCCGCCAAGGCTCTCATCTTCTTGCCGATGGCGATCTCGTTCGTCGGAGCCAGCATCGTGTGGAAGTTCATCTACAGCTTCCGGCCCGAGGGGTTCGGCGAGCAGATCGGCCTGCTGAACGGGATCATGGTCGCCCTCGGCCAGGATCCGGTTGGGTGGCTTCAGCAACAGCCGTGGAACAACCTGCTGTTGATGGTGATCATGATCTGGATGCAGACCGGGTTCGGGATGGTGATCCTGTCCGCCGCCATCAAGGGTGTACCCGAGGACATTATGGAGGCGGCCCGAATCGACGGCGCCACCGAGCCCCAGGTGTTCTGGCGGGTGATCATCCCCTCGATCGCATCGACGATCGTGGTGGTACTCACGACGATGACCATCAACGTGCTCAAGATCTTCGACATCGTGTGGCTCTCGAACCCGGAGACGAACGGCACCGAGGTGATCGCCGAACGCATGATGCGGTGGTTCTTCCGAAACGAGCACGACGGCCGGGGTGCTGCAATCGCGGTGTTCCTGTTCGTGGCGATCTTGCCGGTGATGATTCTGAACATTCGCCGCTTCCGGCGGGAGGAGGCCATCCGATGACCACCGCAGTCCAACCGACGAGAAGGGCGAGGGGAAGCCAGGGAAATGTGGGAGCGGAGCAGAGTCTCTGGCTCATCCGGCTGGTCATCTTCGTCGTGGTCATCCTGTGGATGATTCCGACGGTGGGTCTCCTGATCAGCTCGTTCCGTACCCCGGAGGCGATCAACACGTCGGGATGGTGGACGGTGTTCGCCAACCTGTTCGACGGCGCCCAGTGGACGTTCCAGAACTATCAGGATGTCCTCAGCTCCGAGGGATTCGGGAATGCGTTCCTCAACACGCTGGCGGTGGCGGTTCCATCGACGGTGATCCCGATCACGATCGCGGCATTTGCGGCCTACGCATTCTCGTGGATGGACTTCCCCGGACGGCAGTGGTTGTTCATCGCTGTCATCGCCCTGCTCGTGGTGCCACTGCAGATGGCGCTCATTCCGATTCTCAAGATCTACTCGAGCGTCGGCCTCGTCGGTGAGTTCCTGGCAGTGTGGCTGGCCCACACCGGCTTCGGGCTGCCGCTGGCGACCTACCTGCTCAGGAACTACATCGGAACGCTTCCGTCATCGCTCATAGAGTCGGCCAAGATCGATGGTGCCGATCACTTCACCATCTTCTGGCGGCTGGTGATTCCGCTGTCGGTCCCGGCGCTCGCTTCGTTTGCGATCTTCCAGTTCCTGTGGGTCTTCAACGACTTCCTCGTGTCGCTGGTGTTCCTCGGCGGGACCCGGGACGTCCGGGTGTTGACACTTGCCCTCAACGACCTGAACGGTTCCCGTGGCGAGGCCTGGCATCTGCTGACATCGGCTGCGTTCGTGACGATGGCGCTCCCGGTGGCCGTGTTCTTCTCGCTCCAGCGGTATTTCGTCCGTGGACTCACCGCTGGATCCGTGAAGGGATGATGTGACGGCGGTCGGCCGCGCCGACAAGGAGTTCCTCCGGTCGTGGCTGGCGATCGCGCTCGGAACGCTGGTGGTGACGACAAGTTTCTGGTCGACGGTGTACGCGTTCACCACCTCGGCGACCGGGGAACAGAGCCCGGCGTGGGCTTTCGCCCTGGCGGCCTCCCTCATTCCGATGGCGTTCGTCATCCTGGCGATCGTCTCGGCTCATCTCCGACCCGGAGGAGCCGTCACGATCGCCATGCTCCTGGCGGCAGCTTTCGGTTTCGTCCTCTTGCCGTTCGACCCGGCCACGGCTGTGATTGCCGCCTATTCGGCCGGGGGCGTGGCGGCGTTGCGGCGGCCAGCGCACTCGACCATACGGGCCCGCGCGGTGGCAGCATTCGGCGCGGTGCTCCTGGCATGGGCGCTGCTGTGGACGGTGACCATCGTTGGTCTCGCACTCGCACCAGCGCTGCCGTTCACGTTCATCGGGCTCGCCGACCTCGCAATGCGGGGCCGGCGACAATGAACCCGGACCTGCCGCGCGGTGGAGTGGAGATCACCGTGACGATCGCCCGAGTCGAGATCGACACGATGAGGGCGCCGCCGCCGATGACCGCCGGGAGAAACCACTGACGCTGGACTTCGCGCGGTGGCAGGACGTCTTCCCAGTCGAAGACTCCCTCCACCCATGGGAGGTGGCGCGACCAACCCGGCGTCTGACGTGTAAACGAGTATTCGTTCCCGGCCACGATCGACGAAGTCGGCCGGCATTCGATGGAGTCGACCATCACTCGAACCCGGGGCGTGCGCTGAGGCCCCCACGACAGGCCGTAGCACTCACCGGCCGCCTCGGTCACCAGGACGTTGACGAGTTCGCCGTCGAACAACTCGATGGCGGCGCCGGTGATCCCCGCGTACAAAACGGGGTAGTCCGCCGGTTCGGCCCGCCCGGCGTCAATGGCGAGCCGGGCCCGCTCGAGAGGCTGGACAACGGCCTCCGCCAGTGGACGGTCCGGGTTCGCCCTGTATCGAATCGAGGGGACGAGCACCATGGTCGCCACCACCGCGACGAGCCAGATGGCGAGTCGCGCCAGCCGGGCGTTGCGGACGCGACTTCCCTCGCGTGCCTCGGCGGTGGCTCGCGCCCCCGATGCCGAACCGTGAAAGCTGTGGACTCGGCCCGCTTCGATCAGCAGCCACCGGCGGGGAGCGGCCCTGATGACCCTGTAACGGGTGGCCGAGTATCCATCGCCGTCTCGATGCCACTTGAGCATTGGCTCTCGAACCTAGCACGCGCCCGAACTTGGACTCGCCGACCGCCCCGGTCAGGGGTGAGTTCACAGCCCGTCGTCGAGACGAACGATGCCATGCATGCTGCGCCGGACTCCGATCGCCATGGCCACCGATGCGAGCCCGGCCCCGCGACCCACGGAGGGGTTGTCCCCGAGCGGCAGGCGTCCATGAGATTGCGATGCTCCAGCTGCGGACGCCGTGACGACGCTGTGCCGGGAGGTGTCCGCCATGGATGATCTGTTTGGGGAACCGAGACCCGGCTAGGGTCGGCTTCCATGACTTCGATCTCGATTGGACGACGGCGTGAACTAGGCCCGCTGGGAGAGGTGGGCGCCATCGCCTTCGGGTGTTGGAGGTTCGTTCACGAGGATCTCGACACGGCGATCGAGGTGGTTTCGACTGCGGTGGGACTCGGATTCGACCTCATCGACACGGCCGACGTCTACGGCTTGGAGTGGGGCGGCGCGGGGTTCGGGTCTGTCGAAAGGCTACTGGGTCAGGTCCTCACAGCGCGGCCCGATCTCCGAGAACGAGTGGTTCTGGCCACGAAAGGCGGGGTCCGGCCGGGCGTCCCCCTCGACTCCTCGGCCGCCTACCTCCAGCAGGCGTGCGATGCGTCGCTCGGCCGGCTGGGAGTCGAGCGAATCGATCTCTATCAGGTTCACCGGCCCGATCTCCTCACCCATCCGGAGGAGGTGGCAGGCGTGCTCGACCGCCTCGTCGAGTCGGGCAAGGTTCGAGCCGTCGGTGTTTCGAACCACACCGTCGCTCAGACCGAAGCGCTGGCGTCGTTCATGAGGAACCCTCTCGTGAGCACCCAACCCAGGTTCTCCGCCGCCCATCTCGGGTCACTGAGAGACGGGACCTTCGATCTCGCCATGCGATCCGGACTCGTCCCTTTGCTGTGGAGTCCGCTCGCCGGAGGGCGGCTCGTCACCGGAGAGGGTGTTCGTACCGAGCTCACCGTCGCTCTCGACCGTCTTGCAGCGGCCCACGACGTCGACCGAACCACGGTGGCGCTCGCCTTCTGCCTCGCCCAGGCCCCACGGCCCGTGGTGATCGTGGGAAGCCAGAACGTCAGTAGGCTCCGTCGCTATCCCGATGCGCTGGCGCTAGAGCTGAGTCGGGATGAGATCTACACGATCGTCGAGGCATCCGAAGGCACTCGACCGTTGTGAATGCTGGTCGGTGCCCTCTTCAAGGCAGCATGGCTCGCCGGATCCTGCGCCAAGTGGCAACGGCGGCGTCGGCATCGAGGGCAGCCTCGGGAGTCGATGAGTGGGCAATCAGACGATTGATCTCTCCGATCCGCTCTCGAACTGCTTCCTCGGTGGCGAGCGTCGGGAGTGACGCCAAAGCTCGTTCGGAGCGGGCGAGGGCTGAGTCGCGGCTCGTCTCGTCCCTGGCGAGCTCGCGGCGGATCCACCAGCCGGGGCCCGGATCGATCTCGAGCTTGCGGCCGGCGGCGGCGAGGCTGTCGAACTCGCCGGCCTGGGCGGCTTCGTCGAGCATGCGTTCCACGAACTCCACAATCTCGAATGCTACGTTGATCCACACCCGCTAGAAACCACTTCTGGGCGATGCCGTTGGTGCCGATACGTCATTCGTCCCCGATACGTGATTGATCCATGGCAACAAGTGTTGAACCTTCCACCAATGTGATCCGGACGGCGCCGACGTTCTTCGCCAACTCCCTGCTGGCGGCAGCTCTCGGCGTCACATGTGCTCGCGTGTTCGAGCAATTCGTGGTGGCCATCGCAGCTGCGATCAACGGGCGTGCTCCGGTTCTCATGCACTCCGCCACACTGCTGACGGAGTCCGGGTCCGACCTCGTGCTGCTGGCCGCACCCGCGGCTTCCCTGGCCCTGGGGCTGATCCTCCTGATGATGTATCCCGGGTCGAAAGACCGGAGCGCAGGGCGCCTCGTCATGTTGTGGACGATGCTGTTTGCCTTCCGGAACGCCTGCGTGGCGCTTGCTACGACGCCCGTCGACGAGTCGTCGCCGATCGCTCTTGCCCTAGAGCGCTGGAACGTGCCCTCCGGGGTGGATCTGGTGCTTGCTGTGTTCGGGATTCTCGGACTGGTCTTGATCGCCATCGGTGCCGCCCCGGCTTTCCTCTCGTTCAGCCGCCACCGCAGCGAGGTTTCTACGGCGTCCGAGCGGCTCAGGTTCGCCGGATCGATCGCCCTCATCCCCGGGCTCGCCGGTCCGCTGCTCGCCGTGCCGCTGTTTCTGCCCGACGCCGGCACCGGGTTCGTTTCCACCCTTCCACTCGCCGGCGCTTTCATCATCGTGACGGTGCTGGCGGCGGCGGCAACGAAGTCGTTCTCACCTCCTCAGATCATCGAGGAGCGAGGATTGGTGGTCGGACTGATCATCGCGTATGCCCTGGCGTTCCTGGTGCTCCGGTTGGGATTGGAACCCGGACTTCCGATTCCTCCGTGGGACGAGAACCTGCAGCTGACCTTGCGTCCATGAGCGATTTGTCGGCCGCCGTGCTCACCGTGAGCGACGGGGTCAGTCATGGCACACGCGAGGACCGGTCGGGCGACGTCCTCGCGGAGTTGCTCACCTCCGCTGGATTCACCGTGCTGGATCGCAGAGTCGTTGCCGACGACGCCGACGCCATCGGAAATGCCCTCCGGCTGCTCGCCGAATCGGCGAGGTTCGTGGTCTCCACGGGTGGGACCGGGTTCGGGCCTCGCGACGTGACCCCGGAAGCGACGCGCGCCGTGATCGATCGCGAGGCGCCGGGGCTGGTGCACCTCATGCTGGCGCGCGGGTTGGAGTCGACACCGATGGCCGCCCTCACCCGTGGGGTTGCCGGGTCGCTTGGCCGGTCATTGATCGTGAACCTTCCCGGAAGCCCCAAGGGGGCTTCGGAGAACCTTACGGCGATCCTGGCCCTCGTACCGCATGTTCTCGACCTGCTGGCAGGCGATACAGAGCATCCCTGACCTATTCTTCCCTTGTGGCGGAACTCGATCGGATCTTGGACACGATTTCGGAATGGTCGCAGCGAGACGTCCGATTCGCACTGGCGACCGTCGTCGGGGTTCGAGGTTCGACGTACCGCGGGCTCACCGCTCGCCAGCTCATCAGCAGCGATGGCACATCGGTTGGGACCGTGTCGGGCGGATGCCTCGACTCCGACCTGCACGCAGTCGCCGCCGAGGTGATCGCAACGTCCCGGGCGCAGCTGGTCGAATTCGATCTCACTGCAGACGACGAAGCAGTCTGGGGTTGGGGGATCGGCTGCAACGGGGCAACCGAGGTGTTGGTCGAGCCTTCCGCCCCGGCGGTCGAGCTGGCCCGGGCGATGGCCGACTTGTTTGCATCACATCGTCCGGCCGCCCTCGTACACACGCTCACGGGCGGAATCCCGGGATCACGTGCGATTGTCACCCACGGTGGGGTCACAGGTTCGCTCTCGTCCGAGATGGCTGCAGAGGCGCGGGCGCTTCTTGGCGATGGGAGGCACGGAATCGTCGAAGTGGGAGGGGTACGAGCCCTCGTGGAGGTCACCGGCACGAGGTCCAGACTCATCGTGTGCGGGGCGGGTCATGATGCCGTGCCTGTTGTCCGGTACGGGGCGGAACTCGGCTTCGAGGTGATCGTGGTGGACGACCGGCGACAGTTCCTCACCCGAGAACGGTTCCCGCAGGCATCGGCCCTCGTGCATTGCGAGCCTCGAGAGTTGGGGTCGGCGGTGGATCTCGATCACAGGGCGCATGTGGTGCTGATGTCGCACAACTACCTGCGAGATGTCGAATACCTTCGATCGGCCCTTCACGGCGATCCGGCATATGTCGGAGTTCTCGGTCCCGGTGAACGCTTGCGTCGCCTCCTCCATGACGTCCGGTCCATGGACCCGGAGATTCGAGTTCTCGATCGGTTGTTCGGGCCGGCCGGCCTCGACATCGGCGCAGAAGGGCCCGTGGAGATCGCCTGGGCGATCATGGCGGAGATCCTGGCTGTGAGACGAGGAACGGTGGGGGGCCACTTGAGGTCACGGAAAGGACCCGCCGAGCTCAAAACCCCGAACCTGATGGTCCGAGATTGATCCAGGCCCGGGGGAGGGTTTCAACCTGGCGGGGCGGACTATTACCGTACTCGCCGTTGCCGACCCCTTGGATCTCTCATGCAGGTATCACACCAGTTCGATGTCGCACGCCCCGTTCAAACGGTCTGGGACTTCTTCCAAGACGTTCCGTCCGTCGCCCAATGTCTACCGGGAGCCGAGCTCACAGAGGACAAAGGAGACAACGTCTACGCAGGCAAGGTGTCGGTCAAGCTCGGTCCGCTCTCTGCGACTTTCGAAGGCGAGGCGAAGGTCACCCCGGACGCGGTCGCAAAGTCAGGGCTCATCGATGGCAAGGGAGTGGATCGGCGCGGAGGCAGCCGCGGTCAGGTGAAGGTGACGTATCAACTGGTCGGCTCGGACGCCGGTACCACGGTGAGCATGGATGCCGACGTCACTCTCTCGGGTGCCGCTGCGCAGTTCGGCCGCACTGGTCTCATCAATGAGATGTCGAACCGGCTCATCGGCGAGTTCGTCCAATGCGTCGAGGGGAAGCTGGCGGCGACCACCGTCGAGGAGGCTCAGGAGATCAAGGCAGCCGAGGTCAAGGGCATCACACTGTTCTTCCAAAGCCTGCTCACTTGGCTGAAGCGCTTGTTCGGTAGGCGATGAATCTCAACCGACCACGATCGTGAGTTCTGCCGTATCGCATGACCCCGCCGTATCGCAGACCTCGTACCCGATCGTGTCGGTACCCGTGAAGTCCCGGCGCGCCGAGTAACGAATCCGCCCGCCGCTCATCGTCCGGGCATCGCCACCGGTCGGCTGTGTCGTGATGCGGAACGACGGCGGGTGCCAATCGCCGCTGGCAGGGACGTCGTTGGCGATCACACGAACCGTCGTGTTGCCTCCGGGATTGGTCGATCCCGAGTCGTCTCGGGCGATCGTGATGGCTGCCACCGTGAGGGTCACGGTCCCGTCATCGCAGAGTCCGCCGGGATCGCAAAGTCGATAGATCACGGTGGTGGTACCGCTCATGCCGAACGCGGGCGTGTACCGGAGGGAACCACCGACCACGGTGACGTTGCCGAACGCTGGCCCTTGGAGGACTATCACGGTCAGCGGGTCCCCGTCCACGTCCGAGTCCGGGAAGACGACCGGGACATCGATCGTGGTCACCCAGTCGGTCGCATCCGAGATGTCCGCTGCCACCGGCATGTCGTTCACGGGGGTCACCTGGATGACGAGCGGGAACGACGACGCCCCGTGGCCGTCACTGACCCGAATCGTGATCGCCACCTCTCCGTTGAAGTTCTCGGCGGTCTGGTACACGAGCTTGGTGCAGTCTGCCGGTACGGTTGCCACGCCGACCTTCGGGCTCTTCTCCAGTTCGCACGTCGTGTCGTCCCCGTCGATGTCCACGACCTTCAACGACACCGTGAGCAGGCCTTCCTCGTTCACGGTGAGCGTCGGTGCCTGCAATGTTGGGAGATCGTTCACGGGGGAGACGTCGACTGTGGCCCTGGCCGATGAGCAGGTTTGCTCGGAGTCGCAGATCCGGTAGTCGAACCGGTCTGAACCGTTGAAGTCGGGATCAGGCGTGTACGAAACCCTCGACCCACTGACCGAAGCTCTTCCGTGCTCGGGTTGACCGACGACGGCCAGTGTCGAAGCGACCAGGTCGCCGTCGGGGTCGGTGTCGTTGGCGAGGACGTCCAGCGTCACCGCCGTGTCCTCCCGGGTGGTGGCGGCGTCGTTGTACGGGAGCGGTGCGCCCGGCGCCGGCAAGGTGGTCGGCGGGGGAGCGGTGGTGGAGGTCGTCGGGGAACCGTCACCGGGGGGGATGGTGGTGTCGGCGGTCCCGGGCTCTCCATCTGGGTCGGTCTCGGTGGAGCGCGTCGTCGGGGGATTCTGTCCTGGGGCGGATGCGGTGGACTTGGGCGCCGGGGCCGGCTCATCGGACCCTTCATGGGGGAGGGCGAGGATCGACCCCGACCCGAGGAAGTCCGACTCGATGAGGTCCGCGGGCGGCGGCAGAACGCCGACCGCCATCGAGGTCGCCATCACGGCCGAGCTGGTCAGGAGAGTGGCCGCATCTCGGCCGAGTTGAGGGAGGCCACGAATGAATGGGAGCTCGGCGAGGACAGCGATCGGACCTGTGGCCCATCGCAGGCGCCCCAGTGAGACGTTCATGAGTGCCCGGACGGCGATGGGATCGAACTGCTGGCCGGCGAGCTTGGCGATTTCCGATCGCGCCGCCGCCGGTGTCTTTGCTCGCTGGTACGCCCGGCCCGATGTCATCACGTCGTACGCGTCGGCCACCGACACAATGCGAGCCCCGAGCGAGATGTCCTCACCCGCAAGCCCGTGGGGATATCCGGTGCCGTCATACCGCTCGTGATGATGCTCGATCGTCTTGGCCCATGGTCCCAGCCAAGGGATCAGCGGCGCCACGAGTTTCATTCCGAACACCGGATGTTGCTTGACCACCGACCATTCGTGGTCGGTGAGCTTGCCGTCCTTGTTGAGGATCTCGGCGGGCACTTCGAGCTTCCCGACGTCGTGGAGGAGGGCTGCCCAGCGGAGGCGGTCTCGATCCTCCTCGCCGAGTCCCATTTCTTCGGCGAGGATGTCCGTGTAGGCCCGGGTGCGTTCGGAGTGTCCCCGCGTCTTCCTGTCGTGCTGCGAGAGGGCGGTGGAGAGCGACAGGATCAGCTCCGACATCTCGCCGACATCGGAGTTCGCGCCCGTCTGTGCCGCCGAGATCCGTTTCCTCAGCTCGGTGAAGTTGCCGGATCGCAACGCCACCCTCATCCGAGAGGGCGCGCGGTCGGGAAACAGCATCGTCATCTTGAGGAGCAGCGTGAGGGGAAGGAGCTTTCGAGCCAGCCGATCGGTGACGGTTGCCGCCACCATGCTCGAGCCGATGACGGCCACCCACCAGGTCGCGACGTCTGCTGCGGTGGTCGTTTCTGGGAGGGCCGCGGCTACGACCTTCCCCGTCAGGAACCCGACGACCAGGGGCACCATGAAGATGCCACCGCGCAGCAACGCCGCCAGGAGGCGGCGCTCGCGCCAGCGATCTTCGGCCTGGGCGTTCCCCGTCGTCGGCCCTCTGGGCTCACTCACCCCAGATTGATCGGCCGGAATCGCCCGGATATCGAGCGGTTTTCGGTTCCCCGGGCGCTCAGCGTTGCCAGGGCGGGGCTACGTCCGGATCGATGCCCAGGTCCGAGATAGCCGATCGTGCGACACCGGGGTCGAGCCGGCCCTCGGCGGCCAGCGCCGACAGGACCGCCACCGTGACGTGCGCCGCATCGGTCTCGAAGAAGCGGCGAAGTGCCGACCGTGTGTCCGAGCGTCCGAAGCCGTCCGTGCCGAGGATCGAGTACCGCTGGGACACCCAGGGCGTGATCTGGTCGGGGACCATCCGCATGAAGTCCGACACCGCGACGACGGGGCCGTCGACACCGGCGAGGGTCCGTGTCACGAACGGAACCTGGGGAGGGCTGTCGGGATGGAGACGATTCCAGCGTTCGACCGCCATCGCCTCCTCCCGCAACGCCTTGTACGACGTCGCCGACCAGAGTTCGACGCCCACGCCGTAGCGGTCCGCGAGTATCTGTTGGGCTTCACGAGCCGCCAGATTCGCCGAACCGGAGAAGAGCACGGCTCCACCGGGGCGGACTCCGTCCGGCGTCTCCGCCCAACGGTAGAGCCCGTCGACGATCCCCTGGTCGACGCCGGCGGGCTTTGGCGGTTGTATGTAGTTCTCGTTGTACACGGTCAGGTAGTAGAAGCAGTCCTCGCCCTGCTCATACATACGTGACAATCCGTCGCGGATGAGGACGCCGAGTTCGTAGGCGAATGCAGGGTCATAGGCCCTGGCCACGGGGACCACCGAGGACAGCACGAGGCTGTGACCATCCTGGTGCTGGAGTCCCTCGCCCTGGAGGGTCGTGCGGCCGGCGGTGGCTCCCAAGAGGAATCCACGGGTCCGGGCGTCCGCGGCCGCCCACAGGAGATCGCCAACACGTTGCCATCCGAACATCGAGTAGAAGATGTAGAACGGCACCATCGGCACGCCCCGGGTGGCATACGAGGTGCCGGCGGCGATCCACGATGCCGTCGATCCGGCCTCGGTGATGCCCTCTTCCAGGATCTGGCCGTCCTGGCCCTCGACGTACGCGAGGATCATCGAAGCGTCTACCGGCTCGTACAGCTGGCCTTTCGATGCGTAGATCTTGAACTCCCGGAACAGCGAGTCCATTCCGAAGGTGCGGGCTTCATCGGGAACGATGGGCACCACCCGATCCCCGAAGCCCTCGGTGCGGGCGAGGTTGCGCAGGAGTCGGGTGAAGGCCGTGGTCGTCGATGCCTCCACCTTGCCCGACCCGGCGTCTATCTCGGAGTAGACGTCGGGCGACGGCAGCTGCAGTGGGCTCCTCACCGTCACGGATCGGGTGGGGACCCACCCGGAAAGTCGTTTGCGAGTCTCGGCGAGATACCGGTATTCGGGTGAGTCGACCGGGGGTCGGAAGTACGGTGGGTCCTGGTCGCCTTCGAGCGCCTCGAGGGGGATGTCGTCCTCGAGGTGAAGCCTGACCCTCAGCACCTGGAGCTGTTTGTTCGTGAGCTCTTTGATCTGGTGCGTGGCGTTGCGCCCTTCGACGTCTGGTCCCAGCGTCCACCCCTTGATGGTCTTGGCGAGAATCACCGTCGGAGTGTCCTGTTCCTGGACTGCGGCGTTGTACGCCGCGTACACCTTGCGGTAGTCGAGCCCCCCCCGGCGCAGGTCCCAGATCTCGTCGTCGCTGAGGTGCTCGACGAGG
>JAOUGY010000306.1 GCA_029865445.1 Acidimicrobiia bacterium
ACCGTCCTCCACGATCGGTCTGAAGGCGCTCTGTCGGCCTCGGTGTATCGAATCGTCGAGAGCCGGATGTGGTTGGTGGCGCAGGCCGGCTACAGGAACGTCATCGACGGGATCGCAGCCGGCCACGGGCTCATCGGGCGTGCTCTCGCCACCCAGAAGACCCAATGGGCATCACACGGCTCCGGGCACCCGCACTGGGTGGAAGGAGAACCCGGCCTCGTGTCCCAGGTGTCGGTGCCGAGGCGAGGGTTCATGGTCAACCTCGAATCGGCCGTGCCCATCAGCGGCGCTCTCGTGCGACCCTTCGAGGAGCTTGCCGAGGCTCTTACCGACCGACTGGTGCACACGCCCCGACCGATCCTGGAAGGTATCGGCAACGTTCCGAGAGCCCTCGTGTCCATGGTCGGGCTCGGAACTCCCGAACAGATCGCCGAGTACACCCTGAGGCTCATCTCCCGCGTGGCCGGCTTGTCGGCTGGGCGTCTGGTGTTGACCCATCCAGGGCCCGAACCGATCGATGTCTCATTGCGCTCCGGTACCGGACTGCGACCGCCAAGTCATGACGACGTGCTCAGGCTCACGGCCTCGTTCCATGGCTATTCCACCGCGGTTGCACCGTCCGATGACGGCCCCGACTTGCTCATCGTTCCCATGTCGTCGCGAGGAACCCCGGTGGGAGGCATCGTGGGTTCGGCGGAACGAATCGACGACTCCGGTGTCTGGACTCCATCGGTGGCCGCGATAGCGGCACACGCCATCGCCTGTCTCGATCGGGTGTCGCTCGAGCGGTCGCTGTCCGACACGCTGGCGGCCCGAGGTGACTTCGTGGCATCGATCAGTCACGAGCTTCGGACGCCGTTGACCGCGATCCTCGGCTACAGCGAACTCATCACGTCGGGTGATGCCGGCGGTCCCGAGGAGATCGCAGAGTTCGCGGGCGCGATCAGAGACGGGGCGAGGCACCTCCTCGAACTCGTCTCCGACCTTCTCGACGTGGCACGTTCCGAGGCGGGGAGGCTGATGATCGACATCAGCCCGAGAGTCGCCCTCGAGCCGATCGTCGACGATGTGCTCACCTTCGTGGCGCCGCAGGCCGCCGAGCGGCGCGTGGCACTCGTCGAGGATGTGGAGCGGAATCTGACCGTACGCGGAGATCCCACACGGGTTCGCCAGGTTCTGGTGAATCTGGTCTCGAACGCCGTCAAGTTCACCGAAGACGGCACTGTTCGCGTTTTCGGACGGGCTCACGCCGGATCGGTGGTGCTGACGGTGAAAGACGACGGTCGGGGGCTGACCCGCCAGGAGCTGGCGACGCTCTTTCAACCATTCGTCGCCGGGATTGGCACCAGTCCGGGTACGGGACTCGGCTTGGTCATCAGCAGGCGTCTGGCCGAGGCGATGGGTGGATCGCTCGAACTCGACAGTCCTGGCCTGGGCGAAGGCGCCGTTGCGACCGTGGTACTTCCCACCGCCGGACACCGCCCGTCCTGATCTGCGAGTCGGTCAGCTCCGGCGCTCGGTTAGCCTCTCGGTGTGGACGTGTCGATCGAGAGGATCCGCGGGCGCGACCTCGTCAGGAGGGGACCCTTCGCGAGGCTGTGGTGGTCACAGCTGATCTCCAGCTTGGGCGACTGGGTCACCTTGTTCGCGACCTTCTCCCTGGCCGCCCGGATTTCTGGCGGCGGACGGAATGCTCCGCTGGGCATCCTGGTGGCGCTGGTGGCGCGGATTCTGCCCGGCCTGCTGATCGGAGTGGTCGGCGGCGTGCTCGCCGACCGGCTCGACCGCAAGAAGACCATGGTGGTGGCCGACTTCGGGCGAGCGCTCCTCGTTCTCGTGCTCGCCTTCGTAGGGAGCTTCAAGGCGTTGTTCCTGGTGACATTCCTCATCGAGGTGCTGTCGCTCATCCGTCAGCCGGCGCGGGAATCCGTGGTACCTCAACTCGTACCGGAGCGCCACCTGATGTCGGCCAACGGGTTGAACCTGCTGGCCAGTTACGGCACGGCGCCTCTGGGATCGGCGCTATTCGCGGCGTTTGCGGTCGTCGGTGCGCAGTTGTTGCCGAGCAGCGTTGCCAATCCGGGCGTCGCAACCGCGTTCATCTTCGATGGTGTGACCTTCGTGCTGTCCGGCATCATCGTCCTGACCGCCGCCATCCCACCGACCGTGTTGAGCCGAGAGCGGAAGGCAAGGGGCAAGTTGGATGTCAAAACCCCCTTGCAGGACATGCTCGACGGTTTCAAGTTCGTGGGTTCCTATCCCACCGTGAGGCGGCTCGTGTCGGGGATGGCGGCCGGCCTGTTCGGTGGCGGCGCGCTCTTCGTACTCGGCCAACCGTTCTCCGAACAGGTCCTCCGCGGCAGTGACTCCGGCTACGGAATCGTGGTCACGGCGCTCGGGGTGGGCGCCGGCATTGGCATGGGTGCGATGACGCTGTGGGGCAAGAAGATGGAGCGGCGCGAACCGGTGTTTGCCCTCTCCCTCATCCTCACCGGCACCGCCATCGTTTTTGCGGGATTGACATCGACCGTCTGGGGCGCGGCCGGGTGGGTCTTCCTCGCGGGATCCGGCACCGGCATCGCCTACGTGACGGGATTCACCCACCTCCATTCCGTAGTGACCGATGACATCCGGGGACGTACGTTCGCGGCTCTGTTTGCCTCCGCCAGGCTCGCCTTGTTGATCTCGTTCGGGTTGGCCGGGATCGGGGCCGCGGCGCTCGAAGGGTTGCTCCCAGGTCTGCTCACCAGCGGGGTACGGGTGGTGATCCTCCTCAGCGGCGCCACGATCTTTGCATCCGGGGGCGGAACCATGTGGGCCGTCCGCGCCCAGTTGCGTGGAGATCCGATGGATGATGATGCCTATCGCACGTTGCGCGACGCCGGTGATGCGATCGGTTGGGTGCGTGGGGATCGGCGTTCCCGGTGAAGCGGTATGTCGGGCTGGAGGGCGTCGACGGCTCCGGCAAGAGCACGGTGGCCCAAGCCTGTCGGGAGATCCTGGAGACCGCGGGGGAACGTGTCGTGCTTGTACGGGAGCCGGGTGGCACCGAACTCGGCGAGGAGATTCGCAGGCTCCTTCTCCATTCCCACGAGATGGTCGGCTGGGCCGAAGCGGCGCTCTTCGCGGCGCAACGGGCGCAACTGGCGGCGGAGGTCGTCCGACCTGCCCTCGACGGGGGGGCCTGGGTGTTGTCTGATCGGACCTACTACTCGTCGCTCGCCTACCAGGGTGCTGCCCGCGGGCTTGGGATCGACAAGGTGCGAGCGCTGAACGAGGCTTGCCTCGACGGAGTACTGCCCGACGTGGTGGTGGTACTTGATGTCGACCCGAAGGTGGCGCTCGCCCGACAGTCGGGCATCGACCGGATCGGGTCGGCCGGCCTGGAGTTCCAGAGGGAGGTCGCCGCGGGTTATCGACATCTGGCCCGCGTCGATACCTCGCGCGTGATCGTCGTCGACGGGTCCGGTTCCCCCGATGTCATCGCCCGCGGCATCATCGAGGAGGCGATGAGGTGAGCGATCAGATGCGGCTCTTTGGCGACGTGGTCGGTCACCAGCGGGTGCTCGAATTGTTGGCCCGGGAGGTGGCGGCACCGGCAAACGCCTATCTGTTCGTGGGAGCGGCCGGCGTTGGGAAGGCGACGGTGGCACGCCGGTTTTCGGCGTTGTTGTTGTGCCCGGAGGCGGGAGGGCACACGGGTGAGTGCAGGTCGTGTCGCCGGGTCATGTCTGCGGCGCATCCGGATCTGATTGAGCCTGACGCGCGACAGGGCCTCGGGGTGGACCAGGCGAGATCGACGATCCACCAGGCCTCGTTGTCGCCGGTGGAGGCGGCACGCAAAGTGTTCTTGTTCGACGATGCCGGCACGATGACCGACCAGGCCGCCAACGCCTTGCTGAAGACTCTGGAGGAACCCACTGCGACATCGGTCTTCGTTCTGGTGGCCGAGTTCGAGGAGCAACTTCCCACCACCGTCGCTTCACGGTGCCGCACGATCCACTTCGGTCGTGTGGGGGAGCCGATGCTGGTGTCGGCTCTCGTCGAACGAGGAGTGGAAGAGGCGCAGGCCCGGGTGGTGGCCGGTCTCGCCGGCGGGCGGCCGGGACTCGCCTTCTCGCTGTTGCACAGCGACGCGGCGTCGGCATTCCGTCAACAGTGGCTCGCGGTTCCGAGCCGGGCGTCGAGCCGGCCGGGTGAGTCGTTTCGGCTTGCCGCCGAGATGCTGGCCACCGTCGAACCGCTCCTCGAGGATGCAGGCGAGGAACTCCCGAAGGACGAACGAATGCGACGCCGAGGGCGTCTGGCCCTGCTGTCGGCGGGGCTGGAACTGGTGGCCTCGTGGTACCTGGATGCGGCCGCCGTGCAACTGGGCGGTCCGATTCGCAACAAGGACGTCCCACTGGCGATGTTGACCAGTGTCACACCTGGCGACGCAGTGACACGAGCCGAGCGCACCCTGGACGCGGCGGTGGATCTCGAAGCGAACCTCAGGCCCCAACTCCTCCTCGCCGATCTCTTCGCCGACCTCGCCCTGGATTGAGCCAAGGGTCGGGACTCGCCGCCGCGGTGAAATTCCTAGC
>JAOUGY010000307.1 GCA_029865445.1 Acidimicrobiia bacterium
CTCGGGCTTCAGACGCTCGGGACGAGTGTTTCCAGGTCGATGTCGCGTGCCTCGAGATCGGCCACGAAGCGGGCTTTCGTGTCGGCGTTCCAGCCGTCTGACTGCTTGTGCAGGGTAGGCGCGGCGAGCGGAGGCGCGGCGTGGCCGATTCCCACGGTCTCGGCGATACGGTCCACGACCTCTTGACGGCGCTTGGTGACATCCTCGTAGTCGAACCACAGGACGGGACGTCCCAGACGATCGAACAACCGGGTCCACAACCGCTCGCTCCAGGCGATGCTCAGATAACACTTGAGCAGCTCGTCGTAGCTGTATTCGGGCGGCCCGCCTCGCTTCTCCATGTACGAACTCCATTGCTGGGTCCCGGATGCCTTGAAGAGCGAGATCGACTGCGAGAGCATGTCGGAGCGCGACAACCGAATGAGGTGCGCGTCTGGGGCGATGGCCTCGAGCACGAGTCCGATTTGGCGGACGGGGAGGTCGCGCATCGGCTTGCCGCCGAGGGCGAGGCTCTCGGTGAGGGCCTTCAGCTGATGCCAATGGATCTTCATGCCGAAGACGCCGTTGGGTCCGACACGGTGCCGGCGGAGCGTCTCCATGAAATCGAGAAGGTTGGACGTGCCCCAGCGTCTCGCCAGATACGGGGTGGCGATTCCGAACTCGAGGTATTCGGTCGGTGTTCCGAGGAGCTGTGTCTGTGTCAGGGCATCACACAACAGGTTGCTGCCGCTGCGCGGTGTCGTGCAAAGCAGGTAGCTGCGTGTGACGGGAACCGGATTCGGGTTGTCGTGCTCCGGCCCGAGCAATTGGGACGGCGGACGATCGGTGGTGACAGGAGCGACTGATGCCATTTGTCCCCAGTCGGCGCCGGCGCCTTGAAGTGAAGTGGTTGGGAGGCGCGAATCCGGGGATGACCGTCAGGTCATCCCCGGATTCTCGTCGTCGTGTTACCTGCCCAGGAGCTGGAGGACGTTCTGTGGCACCTGGTTGGCTTGCGCCAGCATCGAGGTGCCCGCCTGGGTGAGGATCTGATGGCGGGTGAAGTTCGCCATCTCCATGGCCATGTCGGTGTCACGGATCCGGGATTCGGATGCAGTGAGGTTCTCCACGGCAACACTCAGGTTGTTGATCGTGTGCTCCAGCCGGTTCTGGGTCGCGCCGAACTCGGACCGAACAGACGAGACCGCAGCGATTGCAGAATCGAGGAGACCGATTGCGCTGGTGGCGCTCGAGGTCAGATCGATCGAAGCAACATTGACTCCGAAGAGACTGGAGGCGGTGAGCGTGTAGTCGCCGGAAATGGAGAGCTGATCCGCCGACCCCGCTCCAATGTGGAACGTCAGGTTGGTCGACGTGTAATCGGCAAACACCGCGTTGCCGGCGAACGTTGTACGCGTCCCGATCGCAGTGACCTCTTCAAGGAGTTCTGCAACCTCGGCCTGCTGCGCTACTCCGTCCGTGGTGGCGGTGTTGGCGGCATCAACGGCCAGTTCACGCATCCGCTGGAGGATGGCGTGCACTTCACCGAGAGCACCTTCCGCCGTCTGGACGAAGCTGATGCCATCCTGAGCGTTCTTGATTGCAGCCTTGTTGCCATTGATCTCGGTTCGGAGTGATTCCGACTTGACGAGACCGGCTGCGTCGTCAGCGGCCCGGTTGATGCGGAAGCCGGAGGAGAGTTTTTCCAACGACTTGCCCATCTGGACGCTGGTGAACGCCAGATTGCGGTACGAGTTGAGTGCAGCGACGTTGTTGTTGATTCGCAGAGACATAGTCCAAACCTCCTTGTGGTCTGCGATCGGGTTCGGCGACTTCCTTGTCACCAGGTACAGGGTGCCCGTCGACCATGCCGGTCGGCGGATTAGTGGTTCTCATGCTTCTTTCGTCCAAAATGCCGTGGCCCTTAACGCCGGGTCCCGGAGTGCCGACCGGCAACGCATGACACGGAAGTTTTCGCCATGGACGGCGGCCGGCCCCGTTGCGGGTGCGGCATTGGGCTGGATCGCGGTTCTCGCGGGGGTCCCCACCTGGTTTCTGGTTGGAGTGTTCGCCGGTGCGGCCTCGGCCGTCGTCGTCCAGAGAATCCAACTCGCCTGGTTCGCCGCCAACATCTCTGCGTCGGACGGCGTGGACTGGATCGACAGGGTCCCGGTCTCCCTCGGGGCTATCCGACGCCCCCTTCGGGCAGTCGAACGTCAGCTCTCCCGGGGCAGTGAAGCGCTCCAGGACGCGGCAGCACGCGAGCGCTTACGAGACGTGACCCTCGATGCCCTCGAACTCGAAGTCGACACGCTCGACCGGGCGTTGGGTGACTCCCGGGAGGACATGGCCGAGGTGCTGGCCGCAATCGACCGAGCCCTTTCGAGCGCCGCTCCTCAGGCTGTACTCCGGAGGGAACTCGTGGAGTTGCGGGAGCTCGTCCGATTGAGCGTCTACGCCGAACTCCCCTGCGATGTCGTCCCGCTCGGAGAGGTCGTTGCGGGCGTCGTGGCGGGAGGCGTACCGCGGGGAAGGGTGCAGGTTGGGGGCAGCTTGCCTTCGCTGGCGGCGCCGGCGCCGCTCGTCGAAGCTTTGATTCGGGCTGTTTTGGGTCATGCGCTGTCCGTGGGCGAACATGTCGTTGCGGTGACCGGCTCGATCGACGGAGCGCTGGCCGTGGTGGACGTGGAGGCGCCCGAGCGGCCCGAGCCCACGATTCACCTGTCGATGGCCCGGAGGGCGGCCGCGATCCTCGGGGGGGACCTCATTCAGGGCCCCGAACGCATGATCCTCGCCGTGCCCCTTCGTTTCGTACCGGGAGTCCGCGCCATCTCGCCCCCGGTTGCGCCGTGGGACCTTCCGGAGGCGATGTGATGCCTGGATGTTCTTTCCCTCCGAGCTTCCCAGCCGACCGGTTCTTCAGGAGTTTCAATGGCTGACGACGTAGCAGTTGCCGATCCCGAGGTCGACGCCGACAACGAGGTCGCAGAGCAGGACATCTCGCTCGCAGGCACCGTGGCACTCGCCCTGTGGCTGCCCACACCGGCCCGTCGCCGGCTCATCGACGCCGATGTCGACATCGTCGATGATGTCGAGGATGGGGCAACGGTGGCGTTGGTGTCCACCCGGGGCCCCGCGGCCCGCCGGGGGTCGATCAAGCCATTGGTCGAGCGACTGCCGGTGGTAGTCGTGTGTCACCCGGGAGGTGAGCAGGCCGCCGTCGAGCTGATGTCGCTCGGGGCGTGTGTCGTCGTCGCGGAGGGTTCCGAGGCGGGAGCGCTCGCCAACCTCGACCAGGGTGGGGCAACCCACCTCGTGGATGCCTACCTACGGACCGAAGTGGCCGATTCCGGCGGTTCCGCTCAGGCGACTTTCGATGCCGTCACCGGGCTGGGAAGTGAGCGGCGGCTCGAGCTTCGATTCTCTGAGATGGTCGAGAGCGGAGTTGAACCGTGGATCGGCATCCTCGATCTCGGACTGGCCGAATCGCTCGGAGCGATCGGTGCCGGTGGCTCGACCCTCCTCCGCAGGCGTCTCGCCCTTGCCGCTGCGGCGGCAGCGGGGTCTCGTGGCGTTGAGACCTTCGATCTGGGTGGTCGGCTGCTTTTGATGGCCGGCGACATGTCCGAAGAGATGGCGCGCTCCCTTGCCCGCCAGATCGTGCAGCTGGGCGGTTCGTTCCGCCCTGCCGGTCGTCCTCTCGCTCCAGCCATGGGCTGGGCGGGACCCAACATCGGAGACGACCTCGGCACGATCAGGGTGCTCGCCGAGCGAGCTCTGATGATCGCCTTGGGTTCAGAAGAGCGTATGAGTTCGGCCTTCGATTCGAGCGCCGATGCAGCGGCCGCCATTGAACTGGCCGCCGCATGCGGTGTCGCCGATTCGGTCGACGGTTTCGACCCGCGTGGCGAACACAGCCGCACGATCGCCGGGCTGGCGGTCAAGATCGCGGCGGCGGTCGGTCTCGAGGCGCGGGAGGTCGCAGAGGTAGGTCTGGCGGCCCGTCTTCACTCCGTGGGCAAGGTCACTTTCGGAGCCGATGCCTTCGAGTCCGACGCGGAACGGTATGGCGAAGCGCAGACGTCGCACGCCGAGCGCGGCGCACGTTTCGTCCGCACCGGAGCCGGTCCGGAAGTGGCGAGTGCGATTCTCAGTCAGTACGAGGTCTGGGACGGATCGGGCAAACCCGACGGTGTGTCGGGAGAGGAGATCCCGTTGTCGGCCCGGATCATCGCCGTGGCGCACGCCTACGACGAGCTGAGCCGTGAGAACCAAGATGCCGCTTCCATCAGGGCGGCCCTGGGCGAACGAGCCGGATCCTCTCTCGACCCGGACATAGTCAAAGCTGCCCTCGCCGTTCTGCAGTAGTCGCCGGGCGACCGGTCTCCAGTCTCCAGTCTCCAGTCTCCAGTCTCCAGTCCTCTAGCCGCCTCGGGTCTCCTCCCCAAGCAGGCGAGGGGGCGAGGAGGCGAGGGGGCGAGGAGGCCGGCCTCCGGCACCGCGGCCCGAGCGTCGCGAGGGCCTCTTGTCTCCTCCCCCAGCGGGGGAGGTGTCGCCGTAGGCGGCGGAGGGGGAGAAAGCGCACCGCCCATC
>JAOUGY010000308.1 GCA_029865445.1 Acidimicrobiia bacterium
GCATCGCCGACGGCCACCGAGAACGCCCCTGCCGAGTGCGCGAGATCCCACAGCACCAGGGCTCCGGCCCGGTGGGCGGCCTCTGTGACGATTCCCATGTCGTACCGGTCGCCTGTTCGGTAGTCGACCTGAGTGAGCGCAACCAGAGCCGAATCGCCATCGATCGATGCCAATACGTCGCCCGGCTCGGCCACGACGAGTTCGAGCCCGTGTCGCTCCGCCACCCCGGCGAGGATGTAGAGATCGGTCGGGAAGTTGCCGGCATCGGTGACGATCTTGCGGCGGCTGGGCCTCATCCCGATGGCGGCCGACGCCAGCTTGAACAAGTTCACAGAGGTCGAATCGCACACCATCACGCTGTCGGGGTCCGCGCCGATGAGTCTCGCAATCCGTGCACCAACCCGGCGAGGCAGGCCGACCCAATCACGAGCATTCCAGGCGCGGATCAGGTCTACGCCCCACTCCTCGGTCACCGTCCGTGCCACCCGTTCGGGCACCGCCGCCGGCAGCGCACCGAGCGAGTTCCCGTCGAGGTAGATCAACCCGTCGGGGAGGAGGAACCGATCCCGAAGGGGGAACAGCGGGTCGGCGGCGTCTCTCTGTTCGGCCTCGGCACGATCCATGGGCGGATCATGCCACAGGCGGTCACTCGGAGAGGTCGATCGAGCCTATTCCGCCCAGAGCATCGTGGGTGTACTGCTCGGCCGCGGCGTCGCGCATGACGAGCGTGGGCGCCACCCAGCCGGTGAGCGCCCCCACCAGGAGACCGCCCACGAGGTAGACCAAGACACCGATCGCCTCCCGCGCCGCCACCGGGAGTTCCTCGACGGCGCCGTGGACCCACCACAGGAATGCGGCCGCAGCCACCCAACCGATGACGGTGGCAATCGCCCACAAGACCGCCCGCGAGGCCCATTCGTTCAGCGCCACGGCTTGTCCGAGACCCACGAGGACTCCGATCACCCCCACGAGAGGGGCGGCGGCGATGCCGAGCACAATCCAGCTCCGCCCTTCCAAGAGGGAGTCGGATGTGACAGGTAACAGGATCGTGGCGATCCACGCCACCACGCAGCCACCGGCCGTCCATGCCACCCACGTGCCTCGCCGGAGGTACGGAAAGATCCGGCCAAGGACTCGATGCTGAAAAAAGGCCAGGGTGGGTCCGGCGACCAGCCCGAACACCACGATCGAGGATGCGATTGCGAAGCCGGCACCGTCGAAGAGACGGAAGAGGGCGGAAGCGACCATCCCGCCGAACCCAAGTCCGATGGCCGCGCCCAGCCCGCATGCGAGCGTCCAATCCCACCAGAGACTCCGGTTGTCTGCGTTCACTTCTCCGTTCGCTTTCCTCCGACGGCGTGGCCCCCTCGAAGCCCCCGCCGGAGCCACGCTACACGCCCGGCGGACCGGTCGTGCTCGCCGGGGCCGCCTCACCGATGTCGAGTTCGTCGCCTTCGACCCCGACTGTCACCACCGAATCTTCGGTGAATCGGCCCTCGAGGACCGCCATCGCGATCCGATCGGCGAGGCGCGACTGAATCACCCGCTTCAACGGACGCGCTCCATAGCTCGGGTCATATCCCAGATCCGCCAGCAGGTCCATCGCGGCCGGCGTGACATCGAGACCGAGTCGCCGATCGGCAAGCCGCCTTCTGAGCCCTTCCAACTGGATCTCGACGATCTCGCGCAGTTGCTCGCGACTGAGGCGTGAGAACACCACGATGTCGTCGACGCGATTGAGGAACTCGGGTCGAAAGTGGGACCGCACGGCCTCCATGACCCGACCCTCCACGACAGACTCCGGTGCATCCGGCGTGATGAACTCCGAACCCAGGTTCGAGGTCATGATCAACACCGCGTTCGAGAAGTCGACAGTTCGTCCCTGCCCGTCGGTGAGCCGGCCGTCGTCGAGAAGTTGGAGCAACACGTTGAACACGTCGCCATGGGCTTTCTCGACCTCGTCGAGAAGGATCACGGAGTACGGTCGCCGGCGTACCGCTTCGGTGAGCTGGCCACCCTCGTCGTAGCCGACATAACCGGGGGGAGCCCCGATGAGCCTGCTCACCGAGTGTTTCTCCATGTACTCCGACATGTCGATGCGGACCATCGCTCGCTCGTCGTCGAACAAGAACTCCGCCAGCGCTCGCGCCAGCTCGGTCTTCCCGACTCCGGTGGGACCGAGGAAGAGGAACGAGCCGATCGGTCGGTTCGGGTCCGACAGTCCGGCCCGAGAGCGACGCACTGCGTTCGCCACCGACTCGACGGCTGCATCCTGCCCGACCACTCGTTGATGCAGATGGCGTTCGAGTTGCACGAGTTTCTCCATCTCGCCCGCCAACAAGCGGGTGACCGGAACGCCAGTCCATCGGGAGACCACTTCGGCGACGTCCTGATCGGTGACCTCCTCCGAGAGCATGCGACCTTCGGCATGCAGTTTCTCCAGCTCCTCTTGGCGCCGGCCCAACTCGGCCTGGAGTTCTCCGAGCTTCCCGTAGCGGAGCTCAGCCGTCCTCTGCAGATCCCCGGACCGTTCGGCGCGTTCCGCCTCGGCGCGCACAGATTCGATCTGTTCCTTTGCATCACGGATCCCCGTGATCGCCTGCTTTTCGAGATTCCAGCGAGCGCTGAGCCCGTCGATGTCTTCGACCACATCCGCCAGCTCGGCCTCCAGTCTGGCGAGACGTTCGGCGGAGGCCGTGTCGCTCTCCTTGCGCAACGCCTCGCGCTCGATCTCGAGTTGAGTCCGGCGCCGCGTGAGCTCGTCTATCTCCTCGGGCATCGAGTCGATCTCGATCCGGAGGCGGCTGGCTGCTTCGTCGATCAGGTCGATCGCCTTGTCGGGGAGCTGGCGGCCCGTGATGTAGCGATCGGACAGCACCGCCGCGGCCACCAGTGCGGAGTCGGTGATGCGGACACCGTGGTGGACCTCGTACCGCTCCTTCAGGCCCCGGAGGATGCCGATGGCGTCCTCGACGTCTGGCTGCTCCACGAGGACCGGCTGGAACCTGCGTTCCAGCGCAGCATCCTTCTCCACGTGTTTGCGGTACTCGTCGAGTGTGGTGGCGCCGATCATCCGCAGTTCGCCGCGGGCGAGGAGTGGCTTGAGCATGTTCGAGGCGTCCATCGCCCCCTCTGCCGCCCCGGCACCGACCATGGTGTGCATCTCGTCGATGAAGGTGATGATGCCCCCCTCGGCAGCGGTGATCTCGGAGAGCACCGCTTTGAGTCTCTCTTCGAACTCACCCCGGTACTTGGCCCCTGCCACCATCGATGCGAGATCGAGAGCGATCAGGCGTTTCTCTTTCAGGCCCTCGGGCACATCGCCGTCAGCAATCCTGCGTGCGAGCCCTTCGACGATGGCGGTCTTGCCGACACCGGGCTCTCCGATCAGCACGGGATTGTTCTTGGTGCGACGCGACAGGACCTGGATGACACGCCGGATCTCGTCGTCCCGACCGATCACGGGGTCGAGCTTCCCCTGGCGGGCGAACGCCGTCAGATCGCGGCCGTACTGATCGAGGGCTTGCAGGGTGGCTTCCGGGTCGGCTGTGGTGACCCGCTGGTGGCCACGCACCTGTCTCAAGGCTTCGAGAATCGCCTCCGATGTGATTCCAAGCTCGGCGAGAGCGGTCTCCACGGCATCGCCGGACCCGGTCAGCCCCAGCAAGAGGTGCTCGACCGAGATGTAGTCGTCTTTCAGCGTCGCTCTCGCAGAGTCCGCGCTCTCGAGCACGCCGGCGAGGTCCCGGGTCATCTCCGGCTCCGTTCCCCCGTACACCTGGGCCAGTTTTCCGAGGAGGTTCTCAGCCGTCGAGCGCACGGCCGTCGGCGCGACATCGAGGGCGGAGAGCAGGGGCAGCACGATTCCGTCGGTCTGCGCCAGCAACGCCCGCAACAAGTGCGCTGGGAAGATTCCCGAGTGGTTACGGGCGGTCGCCTGATCACGGGCGGTGAGGAGCGCTTGCTGTGCTTTGGTGGTGAGGCGGGACAGATCCATTGTTCAGTGATCTCCACTAGTCAAATCTGAGCGCGAGTATATCAGATTTCTTCCAAGGTTTCATACCGATGTCGGAGCACCGTACATGCTCGCAATGTGACCCACCGAGACGGTGCGCCGGCGGGATCGATCTTCACTGTCGTCTTGCCGGAGTATGGATACCGGTTCCTCCATCGCCCCTTCTCATCCGCCTGGCTCACCAGCCACTCGAAGGCGGGCTCGAGTCTCGGGTCGCCTGCCACACCCGCTCCGCACAGGACCTCCAGGTTCTGGAGCACATCACACACGTAGCCCGATGGGAACCCCAGCTTGAACCACGAGCCAGAGGGCTTGGTGTTCCCGTATCCCATCGGGTAGTCGGCCCGGCTGGGATCGCGGGACAGCAGGAACTCGACACCTCGGTCGATGGCGCGTTGTTCTATGGGGGTGCGCACGTCGAAGGGAATGGCGGTGAGAGCCCTCATCTCCTTGATCGCACCCCAGGCACACGGATGCCGGTCGTTGGCTGCGCATTCGAATCCCGGCCCTGACGTCCCGGATGCGTACCACCGGTCGACCCCCTCCCC
>JAOUGY010000309.1 GCA_029865445.1 Acidimicrobiia bacterium
GGCGTCGAGTGCGTTGTCGATCGCCTCCAGCGGGTCCTCGTCGAGGTGCGGACAAGCGCCGACGACGTCCACACCGCCCTCCAGCGCCTGTACCAGTCTCCGGCGGCCGAGCGCACCATCCACACCGCTGAGCGGCATCGTCAGCGCCACCAGCTCCAGGTCGCAGAGGTGAGCGGTTCTGGCCTTGACCTCGGCGAGTGCGATCACCGATTTCTGCTCGCCCTCGGGGGTGACGTCTGCGTGCGACCGGATCGCCGTGGTCCCCGAGGCGACCAACCTTCGCACGGCTCGCTCACCCCGCTCGACGATGTTCTCGACAGAAATCGTGGGCCAGGCGGCGAGGATCGCCTCGACGGCACCGTCCAGATCGCCTTGCGGATTGGGCACGAGATCGGCGGTGAACGCCTTGTCGAGATGGGCGTGTGGCTCCCCCATCGAGGGGAGCAACAACCGCCCGCCCAGGTCGATCTCGTCGCCCTCCACCACACCGGTTGCAGGCTCGACGGACACGATCCGACCGCCGGCCGTCGTCACATCGACGCACCGTCCACCGGCCAGGGTTCCGGACCTGAGCACCGTCATGGCCGCACGATAGATCGCACCTCGGTGAGCATCTCGACGTTGGCGTCGAAGCCGGGCGAGATGACATTCATCATGAACATGTCCATGTGATGAGACTCCATGAGGGCTTCCAGTTCGGACCGGCACCGCTCCGGAGGTCCGCTGATCTGATAGGCGGCAACCATGTCGTCGGTGATGAGCGGGACCGCCGCCGACGGGCCACCGGCCGCAACGGCGTTACGCAGCCGCTTGATGGCGAGATCGTCGAGCCCGAGGTTGGCCAGCATCCGATCGGGCGAATCCAACACGGCGTAGGTGTAGAGCGTCTTGGCCTCTTCGAGCATCGAATCGGTGAATGCCAGCCGGTCGAGGTAGACGCGGGTGAAGGGCCTGTCGCCCGCCGCCTCGTCCACCACCGCAAGTGCGTCCGCCAGGTCGGCCTTGGCCATCAACACGATGCCATCGGCGAGACGTCCGGCAGCCTCCAGAAGCCGCTCGCCGCGTGCCGCGACAAAGATCGGAATGTCACCCGCCGGCACATGCAGTTGGGCGGAGTCGAGCACGAAGCTCCTCCCCTGCCAGCTCACCTGTTCTCCGCCCCACAGCAGACGTAGGATCTCGATCGTCTCCAGGAGCACCGTGCCGGGCATCGACCGGGGAATACCCATGGGCGACAGGACCATCGTGCCTCCCGCCACCAGCGTCACGAAGGCTCGCCCGCCCGACAGGTCGTCCAGCGTCGCCAGGGCCGCCGCAGTTGCCGCGGGATGCCGGGTGTAGCCGTTGGTGGCGGGGCCGAGCCTGATCCTCGAGGTGGCGGTGGCCGCCGCACCCAGCGCGACGTACACGTCTGCCATGAGTCCCTCATCGGCGACCTGGCACCATTCGTATCCGAGGTCCTCTGCCGCGACGACCGTGTCGACGAGTTCGGACACCGACATCGTGGGGACGATCTGGAGAGCGAGCCCGGTCATCCGAAGAACGACCGCTCGAGCACGTCGCAGTTGATCTCACCCGCCGAAAACGTCTTGCCCGACCCCCCATTGACGAGGTGCAACACTGCCGGCGAATGAAGGTCCAGCGGAATCTCGTAGAAGTCGCGACCGGCGTCCTCGTAGATCTCGACGAACGGCCGACCGTAGGCCGACGATGCCTGCGACACCACGCGACCCACAACACGATCACACTCCGCGTCGGTGGAGTCGACTGTGATGGTGGCCTCCCCCCCATACAGGAGCGAGTCGTTGATCCGTCCCATCGACACGAGGTCGTCGTCGATGAGCGGCGGGATCACACCGAAGCCGTGAGCCGATCGAACCCGGCGCAGGTCGAACCCTTCCTCGGCGAGCCGGTGCAGGCTCTGCTCGACGATCCGAGCGGCGACCTGGACCGCACACACGAGGCTCCGGTTGGGTGCGTAGAGAACGTACAGATTCCGGGACGCCACTCCGCAGGCGTCGGCGATCGCCTGGGCAAGGGACTCGGTCACGTGGCGTGAGGTCTGGATGGCGACGACCGCCTCGTCGTGCTCGTCGAAGTAGTCGATGAGCTCGAAGTAATGATCTGGGTTCGCCCGATTCAGGGCGCGACCGGGCCCGGCGAGGATGGCAGCGTGCTCGGTTCCCGGCTCGTCGAGGCGCCAGCCTGCGATCTGGCTCGCCACACATGCTTCCTGCGGGTGGTCGATCATCACCCGGACCGCGGCGAGCTCGCGCCCGCCCACGGTCATTCGCTCAAAACCGACATCGCCCAGACCGCCCAGGGTGACCAGGGTGTACTCCCTCGCAGCCACCCATCCGCCCGGTGCATCCAGACCCATATCGATGGTGGTCGTCCCGTTGGGGAGCATCGTCACCTTGACGCCCAGCGCCGCAGGCGCCTCGAGGATCCGACGCACCACCTTCATCGCCTCTTGGTTGATACTGATCAATCGGTCCTCCTCGGGGCCGGGCCTGCCTCGCGTGCACCCAGACCGGCATCGACGGGGATGATGGCCCCGTTGATGTACCGGGCGTCGTCGGATGCGGCGAACACGACCGCGGCTGCGATGTCCTCCGGCTCACCGAAGGCACCCGACGGGATGTGGCTTTGGATGGCCGCCTGGATTTCGGGATCTCGCATTCCTGCGAGCAGGGCCTCGGTAGAGATCAGCCCCGGTGCAACGGCGTTGACCCTGATCCCATGCTGGGCGAGATCGAGCGACATGGCCCGGGTGAGGGCCTCCACCGCGCCCTTGGAAGTGCAGTAGGCCGTCCGCGACGGGACTGCCAGACGCGCCAGGATGGAGCTGACATGGACGATCGCTCCCCCACGTCCAACCATGGTGCGCGCCGCTGCCTGGCTGAGATAGAACAGGCCTCGGACGTTCGTCGCCAGGACCTGGTCCAACTCGTCGAGTTCGGTGTCGAGGAAGGAGCTACGACTGAACGATGCCGCGTTGTTGACGAGAACGTCGATCGGCCCTTCGTTCGCCGCGACGTCGGCGACCAACCGGTCGATCGATGCGATGTCGCCAACGTCGGCCTGCACGGCGCGAGCCGTCCCTCCGGACCGGACGATCTCCTCGACCGTTCGCGAAGCACCATCGCTGTCACTTCGATAGTTGGCGACGACCCTGGCGCCCTCGGCGGCGAACCTCGCGGCAGTCGCCGCCCCGATGCCGCGTGAAGCGCCGGTGACGAGCACGACCTTCCCGACGAACCGAGCAGTCATTCGATGATCGCTATGACCGTCCCCACCGGGACAGTGTCACCTTCGGCCACCAGCTGACGTGTGAGGACGCCACCTACCGGCGCAGGCAGTTCCGTTTCGATCTTCTCGGTCTCGATGATGGCGATGATGTCGCCCTCCGCCACGGAGTCGCCGACCGACTTCTCCCAGACGCTGAGGATTCCTTCCTCCATGGTCAGCCCGAACTTCGGGAGTATCACCTCGGTTGCCATTCATCCTCCTCACATGGACCGAATTGCGGACACGATGTCGTCGCGTCCCGGGAGCACGTACTTCTCGAGCACCATCGAGAACGGGATCGGTGCGTCGAGGCCGGCGACCCGGACGACGGGCTTGTCCAGCACACCGAAGCACTCCTCCGAGATCGTTGCGCTCAGCTCCGCCGCCAGGCCTCCCATCTTCGGCGCTTCGATGGCCACCACCGCCCGGTGGGTCTTGTTCACCGACTCGACGATCGTGTCGACGTCGTACGGACGGATCGTTCTCAGGTCGACGACCTCGACGTCGATGCCGTCGTCCGCGAGGGTCTCGGCGGCGGCCAGCGCCTCGGTCGTCATTCGCATCGTGGCCACCAGGGTCACGTCGGAGCCTTGCCGGGCCACGTCGGCCTCGCGCAAGGGCGTCCGATACATGCCTTCGGGGACATCACCCTTCTTCGAGTAGAGGGCTTTGTGTTCCAAGAACAACACGGGGTTGTCGTCTTCTATGGAGGCGATGAGGAGGCCCTTGGCGTCGGCGGGTGTCGAGGGTGCCACGACGACCAGACCGGGGACGTTGAGGAACCAACCTTCTACGGACTGCGAGTGGTGGGGTCCGCCACCGAATCCGCCCCCACACGCAGTGCGCACGACGAGCGGCGCCTTGAACTGACCGTCGAACATGTAGTGGACCTTGGCGGCGTTGTTGACCAGTTGGTCGAAACACTCACCGAGGAAGTCGGCAAACATGATCTCGGCTACGGGCCTCATCCCCACCATGGCCGCACCGACGCACGTTCCGACGATCGCCGCCTCCGACAGCGGAGTGTCCCTCACCCTTTCCGCTCCGTACTTCTGGAAGAGTCGCCGGGTGACGCCGAAGTCGCCCCCCATCACCCCAATGTCCTCCCCCAGCATGAACATCTCGGGGTATGCATCCATGCACAGATCCAGTGCCTCGTTGAGCGCCTGGACGAAACTCCTCGTTCGGGTCTGGGTGTCGGTCGTCATCGTGCTTCGATCTCCCATCCCACATACACGTTGGCGGTTGCCTTCTCGGGGTCGGGC
>JAOUGY010000037.1 GCA_029865445.1 Acidimicrobiia bacterium
CTGGAGCTGACGCCAGGACCGCTCCCGCCGGAGGGCGCAGCCGTACACGCCGGCGATGATCAGGTCGGGACCATCACGTCGGTGTCGCCCGCACCGCCAAACCCCACGGGATTGAGCCTTCTGCGCAGAGAGGTGGCCGTAGGCGACCGGGTGGAGATCGCCTGGAACGGCGGCGAGACGACGGCCTTCGTTCGCGACTTCACCGGAGTGGCCGGGCAATAGGCTTGCCGGCTCCATGAAAACGAGACCCACATGGTGACTGAACCCCAAATGACCGAATGGTGGCGTTCGGCCGTCTTCTATCAGATCTACCCGCGGTCATGGGCCGACTCGAACGGCGACGGTATCGGCGACTTCGACGGGATGACCGATCGACTGGGATACCTGCGGGACGTCCTTCGGGTGGACGCGGTGTGGGTTTCGCCGTTCTACCCATCCCCGCAGGCGGACTTCGGATACGACGTGAGCGACTACTGCGACGTCGATCCGATGTTCGGTGACCTCGCAGCATTCGATCGGTTTCTCTCGGCGGCGCATGACCTCGATCTCAAAGTCGTGGTCGATTGGGTTCCGAACCACACCTCGAACCAGCATCCGTGGTTCAGCGATGGGGACAAGCGGGATTGGTACGTGTGGCGCAACGGTTCTGAACTCCCGAACAACTGGAAGTCGGTGTTCGGAGGGCCGGCGTGGTCCCGGGGTCCGGACGGCGATGCCTGGTACCTGCACTCGTTCCTGCCAGAACAACCCGATCTGAACTGGCGGAACCCCGCCGTTGAGTCCGCGATGTTCGAAACACTCGAGTTCTGGCTCGATCGGGGCGTCGACGGGTTTCGTATCGATGTCGCCCACCGTTGCATGAAGGATCCCCTGCTCAGAGACAACCCGCCGGCTGTGGAGCCTGCCACCGGCTACAAGATCAACCCGGAGTACGCGGCCTTCGAGCATATCCACGATCTCGCCCATCCCGACATACACGGGCTCTTCCGCCGCATCCGCACGCTCGTCGACAGCTATCCCGGCGACAAGGTGTTGATCGGCGAGATCCACGAGTACGACTGGCGGGTCTGGGCGAGCTACTACGGGCGGGACCTCGACGAGCTCCACCTTCCGTTCAACTTCTCGCTGCTCCCCGCCGGTGTCGATCCTGACGCCATCATGCGGGCCATCGAAGGCCTCGAAGCGGCCATTCCAACCGGCGCCTGGCCGAACTGGGTCCTGGGCAACCATGACGAACCCCGCATCGCCACCCGTCTCGGTCACGAGCAATCCAAGGCCGCCGCCGTGCTGTTGCTGACCCTGCGGGGTACCCCCACCATCTACTACGGCGACGAACTCGGGTTCCCCGAGGCACAGATCGGTACCGCCGCCGTGAGGGATCCGTGGGGGCTCCGGATGCCGGGATTCGGCCGTGATGGTTGCCGCACGCCCATGCAGTGGGACGCCGGCCCGAATGCAGGGTTCGCCCCGCCGGAAGCCGAACCCTGGCTTCCGGTCGGCCATCATGCCCAATCGGTGGCCACCCAGCTTTCGCGACCGGACTCCCACCTCAACCTGTATCGGCGCCTCCTCGACGTCCGGAGAGCGGCACCTGCCCTGATGGAAGGCTCGGTTCGGCTGCTGTCGCAGTGGGGTCGGCCCAACCCACTGACGTTCGAGCGGTGGTTCGGGGACGACCGTGTCGTGGTGGTGGCCAACCTCTCGGAAGAGCCGGTCACCACGGACCTCGCCGGCACCGTCTTGGCGGGTACCGACCCACATCGCTGGGATTCCAGGCTCGAGGGCTCCACGATGCTTGCTCCTTGGGAAGCGGTCGTACTCTCATGACGCTGCTCGACCCGATCCTGGCGACCACCAGACAACGCCTCCGGAGGCTTCCCCCGGAAGCGGAGTTGATGCGCCGGTGTCAAGACCTGCCCCCCGCCCGGGATTTCGAGGCGGGCCTGGCAGCGCCGGGACTTCGGGTGATCGCCGAAGTGAAACGGCGATCACCATCGCGCGGCGTGCTGGCGGCAGGACTCGACCCGGTCGCCCGGGCCCGCCAGTACGCCGATGGCGGGGCGGCCGCGATCTCGGTCCTCACCGAACCCGATCACTTCGATGGCTCCAACGACGATCTGATCGCGGTGAGGGCGGCGGTCGACGCTCCCGTCCTTCGAAAGGACTTCACCCTGGACGTCCGTCAAGTCTGGGAAGCCCGGCTGATCGGGGCCGACGCGGTCCTGCTGATCGTCGCGGCCCTGTCCCTGGACCAACTCGTCGAACTGCACGCAACAGCGATCAGCGCCGGTCTCGCGGCGCTCGTGGAGGTCCATGACGAGGACGAAGTCACCTTGGCGCTGACGGCCGGCGCCCGGATCGTTGGTGTCAACAATCGGGACCTCACCACGTTTGCGGTCGATCTCTGCGTTTCCGAACGGCTGGCACCGACTCTGGCCGGCGTACCCGTCTCGGTGGCCGAGAGCGGCATCCTCGCGCCCGAAGACGCCCGGCGCATGCGTGCGGCGGGCTTCGACGCCGTGCTCGTGGGTGAGTCGCTGGTGCGATCCGGCGATCCAGCCTCGGCCGTACGGGCATTCAGCTCATGACGTGGGTCAAGGTGTGCGGGGTGTCTCGGCCGGCCGACATCGAGGCAGCCCGGAATGCCGGGGCCGATGCGGTGGGGCTCGTTCTGGCCGAGTCACCGCGTCGAGTCGATGCCGAACGAGCAAAGGACCTGGCCGCCGCCGCCGGCGACCTCGAGGTGATTCTCCTGACGGTCGACGCAACCGCGTCCCAGCTCCTGGACCTCGCCCAGCATGTCGGTGCCACCGGCGTCCAGCCATACGGGGACTACTCGGCGTTGGCCGCCGCCGCATGCCGGCAGGCCGGTCTGGTGGTGTTGCGTCCCACGACTGTACGTGACGAGGTGGACTTGACCGACATCCCCCTCGATCAGATTCCGCTCCTCGATGCCCACGATCCCGAAAAATTCGGCGGAACGGGGCGGGCGGTCGATCGTTCTCTGCTCCAAGGGGTCGACCGTGATTTCGTGCTGGCCGGAGGGCTCCGCCCCGACAACATCGCCGACGCCATCGCCGAGGTTCGACCTTGGGGAGTCGACGCATCGAGTGGCCTAGAGTCCGCCCCCGGAATCAAAGACCCGGAACTGATCCACGCGTACGTGCAGGAGGCGAAACGGACATGACCAGTATGCGGCTGGATCGGCCAGACGCCCGCGGCCGGTTCGGTGAGTTCGGAGGCACGTTCGCTCCGGAAACCCTCATGCCCGCCCTCGACGAGCTGGCCGGTGCCTTCACCGAGGCGTGGGGTGATGAGGAATTCGTGGCCGAATACCGTCGGATGCTCAGCGACTTCGTTGGCAGGCCGACACCGCTCCACCTGGCGGGTCGGCTCTCCGAATCACTCGGCGTCCGGATCCTCTTGAAGAGAGAGGATCTCGCCCACACCGGTGCGCACAAGATCAACAACGCCATCGGCCAGGGATTGCTCGCCAAACGGATGGGCAAACCCAGGGTGATCGCCGAGACGGGTGCGGGACAGCACGGCGTGGCGACTGCGACCGCTGCCGCGGTCCTCGGGCTGGAGTGTCAGGTGTTCATGGGTTCGGTCGACATCGAACGACAAGCGCTCAACGTCCTCAGGATGGAGATCCTCGGCACCGAAGTCGTTCCCGTCACCTCCGGCGCCGGGACCCTCAAGGATGCGGTGTCCGAGGCCATGCGCGAGTGGGTCAAGAGCGTCGAGTCCACCCATTACATCATCGGATCGGTGGTGGGGCCGCACCCATTCCCCTGGATGGTCAGAGAGTTCCAGAAGGTGATCGGCGAGGAGGTCCTCGATCAGATCGGATCCGATCTGCCCGATATCGTGGTGGCGTGTGTCGGCGGCGGCTCCAACGCGATGGGGATGTTCTACCCCCTGGCGGGATTGGGAATCGACCTCGTCGGCATCGAAGCCGCCGGTGAGGGCATTGCGACCGGTAGGCATGGTGCATCGATCGGTGCCGGCAGCCCCGGGGTTCTCCACGGCACCCACACCTACATGCTGCAGGACGAGGAGGGTCAGGTACTCGAAGCCCACTCGATCTCCGCGGGGCTCGACTACCCGGGAGTAGGTCCCGAACACGCTTACTTCCATCAGAGCGGTCTCGCCCGGTACGAGTCGATCACCGATGAAGAAGCACTGGACGGCGTGGAATTGCTCGCCAGGACCGAAGGCATCATCCCTGCACTCGAGAGTGCGCATGCCGTCGCCTGGGTCGCACGCGAGGCCGGGAGCCTTCAAGGCAAGACGGTCCTCATCAATCTGTCCGGTCGTGGCGACAAAGACGTCGAGCAGATCGGACGCGCGAGGGCGGGGCGCTGATGGGGGCCGACAGACTCCGACACATGTTCGCCTCGGCCCGGGCCGATGGGCGCACGGCGTTCCTTCCCTTCATGACCGCAGGCCTGCCGGACCCCTCGGGGTCGCCGGCACTGTATCGGGCGATGGCCGAGGCGGGCGCGGACGCCTTCGAAGTCGGCATCCCATACTCGGATCCCCTCATGGATGGACCGGTGATTCAACGGGGGAGCGACCTGGCTCTCGCCGCGGGCACCAACCTGGACGTGAGCTTCGAAGTGATTCGAACCGTCGCCGACCGCTCGCCGGCGCTGGCGATGACCTATGCCAACCCCGTGTTCCGGCGGGGCGTGGAGTGGTTTGCTCAACGTCTTTCCGGCGTCGGAGCAGACGGAATCATCGTGCCCGACCTGCCGGTCGAGGAGTCCGCAGATCTGCGCCGGGCCGCCTCCCGTCACGACTTGGGCACGGTGTTGTTCGTGGCACCGACCTCGAGCCGTGCTCGCATCGAAGCGGTGGCCGCTGCGGAGCCCATCTTCATCTACGCGGTCGCCGAGGTAGGTGTCACCGGTGAGCGGACCGAACCGAGCAGGCGGGCGGAGGGCCTGGTGAAGGCGATCCGGGACGTCACCGACATCCCGATCGTCATGGGAGTCGGTATCTCCACACCGGCGCATGCGCTCGCTGCCGCCGAGGCGGGAGCGGATGGTGTGATCGTCGGGTCGGCGCTCGTGCGGGTCGTGTTGGAGTCGCCCGATGCCGAGTCCGCCGCGTACGCCCTCGCCGCTCGGGTCCGCGAGTTCAGGGCCGTGCTGGGGTGAGATCCACCGGGTCCTCGCCGTAGGCACCGAGGGGCGTATCGAGATCGGGACGCCGATCCATCCACCCATATGCGAACAGGACGAGGACGAAGGGGACCACCAGCGACCGTTGCCGGGCGAGGATGCCCAGGTTGAGGATCCACGACCAGGCGATCACGAAACCGAACGAGTACACGATCGAGAACAACAGATAGGGGTGAGCCCTGGCTTTGAGCGCCATGGGAAGCCACCGTGGAGAGGTCCAGAGAGTCAACAGCACCAATGCGGTGCCCTCAAACGACGCGATGAGCATCTGGCTGTTGGTTGCCTCGTTCGGCAAGGGACGGTACAGGACCTTGAGGATGCCGGCCGGGATGTCGAGAGGGCCGGTGATCACTCCACCTGTTACCGCCGACCCGCCCTGTCCGGTAGACCGCTCCAGGTCGGCGCGGATTCCGTCGAAGTCCTCCGCCGAAACCGAATCCTGGAACTGCACACCGAAGCGTTCGGTCAGCCCCTGGGCTACCGGGACCATGGCCGCCACCAGGACGCCGATGAGAAGGATTCGACGGCCCGTCGTACCGGGCTGCGTACGCATGACGAGGCTGGTGCCCAGGAAGGACAGCACGAGGAGTGCGGTCACGTGTTCGCGGACTACGAAGACGACGCCGGCCCCGGTGGCGAACACGATGAGCCAGCCGAACCCGTAGTCCTTGAACAGCCGGGAGACCCCGTATGCGGCGAGACCGATGAACAGCGTCAGGAAAGCCTCCTTGCCGATGCTCGAGGGCCAGTACACCATCGTCGGCCAGAACAGGATCAACGCCAGGTAGCGGAACCAAGTGCGCTGCGGTGCCCATCGCCGGTACGCCGCATAGAAGAGGAACTGGCCAAACAGGGCGAGTGCGCCAAACAGAAAGAAGCCACCGAGCAGGCTCGGTTTGTACGGGACGTAGACGAGCCCGGTGACCCAACCGGTGAACCGCGTACCCAGCGACGTCAGGCCTTCGGGGATCGGAGGTACAGCGCCCGTGCGCCACACGTCGGCCATTTCCAGACCACGGTTGTGGTACCCCACCGCGTCACCGATGCCCCCGTATTGGGCAAAGAGGATCCAATGGCGCGCCAGGGATCCCAACATCTTGGCCACCGCCCCTGCGGCAAACATCGGGGCGAGGAACCGTCGGTCCTCATCCCACGAGATGAGCCGCCCCATCGCGTAGGACACGAAAACAACCAGCAAAGGTATGAGGACGGTGTGGACCTCGATCCCACCGATGGCCAGACCCGCCGCAAGACCGAGGATGACGACGCCGAGCACGGTGAACGTCGCCAGTTCACGCATTACGACCGACCACGATCCGATTCATCAGCCCCACCAACCCCGCTTGTGGTCTCAATTTCCCCGGCCCGACGACCGTGGTCTCGCATCAACCGACTGTCAGAGTCGCAGCGGCCGGCCGATCGGTCAAGAGATCCCCGAGACCACGGGACGGCCCAGACGGACTTCTCTCGACAGGATTCGAACCTGGTCTACCGTAATGGGTCCCCACCGGGTACCGTTGGGGCAGCGCGAGTTGGGGCTCGGGATGGCTTTGGTCGGCACCGCGATCGCCGGTGAGTGACGGCGTTGTTGCGGTCGGCCGCAGGGGAGAGGAATGGGGCATGATCGGTGTGAACGGTGAGCGACGGTTGGGGGACGACCGGTGGATCTGACGCGTACCTTGCGAGTCCTCGGATCGCGCTGGCCTCTGGTGGTGGCGCTCGCCCTGCTGGGGGCGATCGCCGGATGGTTCGGAGCCGGGTTCCGCAACGACCGAATCGAGCCGGTGTGGGAAGCCAGTGCACCCATCTCACTCGTCGAAGGAGCCGCCGACGAGGAGACCCAGGGCAATCGCGCCGAAGCGACCATCGAGGACCGTCTCACTGAGATTCAGGAGCTGGCGAGGGAGATCAACCGGGACGAGATCGACATCGACCCCTCGACTCCCGACATCGAAACCAGCCCCGAACGGGGAGTGATCCTCGTCGACGTCGACGGAAAGTCGGTGAACTTCATCGCCCGTGGCGGTACCGAGGATGCCGCGGTTGCGCGAGCTCTCGAGCTCAGGCAGAACTTCCTCGACGACCCAGAACAGAACGAGGCCAAGCGCATCACAGCACTTCGCGACGACCTCGCCTCGCAGATGAGCGGTGCGCGGCTCGAGATCGCAGAGCTGGAAGTCCAGCTGACCGATTTGGATCCGAACGCCGACGCGCGGGCCGAATTGGCGGCTCTGCTCGACACCCTGAAGACGCGCCTCACAGGATTCCAGGAGGAGTTGCTGATCCCCGACATCTTCGTCAGGGACCAGGCCCAGACCGGGACCGAAGAGGCGGAACCACGTCCGGCGGGTGAGATACAGGCCGACATCGAGGCGGTCACGTCCAAGATCGCTTCGGTCGAGGCTCAGCTCGAGGCGCTGCACGCCCCGCCCAATGTCGAGTTCTCCGCGGTCCAGACCGACCTGCGCGTGTGGCAGGATCGCTACGTGGACCTCGAGGCCGACTATCGGGCTTACTCTCTGCAGCTGCTCGAACTCGAGAACCCGGTCGTGACAGAGGCCGTCGCCACCAGTGATGTGACCCCGCTCCCTGCCTCTCGTGGGCTCTATGCACTCGTCGGGCTCATGGCGGGGTCCGCCGTGGCCGCAGCCGGGCTTCTCAGCGGCGACCGGCTTCGAGGTCCCGTGTGGGTTGCCTCGGACGCACCTTTCATCCCGACACTGGCAACGGTGGCAGGCAGGGGTGCAACCCCCGCTCCTTGGTACGACGAGGCCACCGATTCTCGGCGCCGTAGCGAGATCCAGGCGTTGCGTGCAGGTGTTCTTGCCCGGCTCCGAGAGCGGTCCGGATCTGTTGCGATCGCCGGGTCGAAACTCGACTCGCTGTCGGTCCGGGCCGTGGCTGCCGACCTCGCGATGTCGTATGCACAGGCGGGGAGATCAGTCCTCGTGGTCGATGCGGACTTCGATCCATCAGATGGTCTCGCCGAGTTCCCCCGTGGTGGACTGACCCTCGCCAAGCTGGTGGTCGACCTTCGGGCCGGAGTGGCTCCCGACTTCCAAGCCGTCAGCGCCGTCAGAGACAACATGTGGTCGATGTCGTCGGGGTCCTTCGATGAGGACCCGGCCGACCTCTTCGCGGGAGATGTCCTCGACCGGGCTCTCGAGGTGCTGGCCGACCGGTACGAAGTGGTCATCGTGTCCGCAGGGGACGTCACCGAGACCGTCACCCAAGAACTCGTATCGCGGGCCGACGCCACAGTGGTGGCCGCGTCCGCCGGGCGTTCCCTCTCGAACGAGCTGAAGCTCTACATGGACGAGTTCACGAGGAGAGGGGCTTCGATTCTGGGTCTCGTGATCGTGACGCGGCAAGCTGCACCGGTGTTCATGAAACTGCGCGACCGGCTCCTATCGCGGGACCCCGCCGTCATCACCCCACCAGATTCCAGCAACCGGAGCGACGTGAGCGAGCCGGCCATGGTGGTGGCCGTTCCCGCCGAGACGGAGGTCGCCATCGCCGAGGGTATTTCGCCTGCGGAGGGTCCGGGCACCAGGCCCCGCGAGCGCGTCCGCGTCGCCGACCCGGAGCCTCGCCTCCTGCGCCGGCCCAGCGACGCCGCGGTCGAGGTTGCCACAGCCGAGATCCTTGCCTCTGCCATCGGTGACCTCGACCCCACGAAGGCCTACGGTCCGATTGCGGACTTCATGGCCGACATCACCGAGCAAATCATCCTCCGCCCGCACGAAGTCGGTTTCGATCACGACGGAATGCTTCCTCTGCACCCCGTGAAAGATCGCACAACCGTGGGCAGCGCCATCGGCCGCCTCCTTCGCGATGACCTGGGTCAAAAGGAAGGGGCGGCGCTCGAGCGCCAGATCATCGAGATCCTCTTCGGTTCCGGCCCCCTGAAGACGGTGCCCGTGGTGCGAAAGAGTCTGGACGCGTGGCTCTCCATCGCCTTCTTCAGAGTCCATTTGGCCCGGGCCGGGCGTGAGCCGCAGATTCTCCACCTGGTCAGCCCGAATCGCTACTTCCAGATCATGGTCGACGCCGCCCTGTTCGATCGTGACCACGTGGCCCGACTCGTGGACGAAGTTCTGCCCATGTTCGTCGAGGACGTCGAGCGCCAGCAGCGGGCAGCTCATCAATTCGGGTCCGAAGCCGCCATGGCCCAGCTCGATCGGGCCATTGTGGACGCCACCGCACTCGGCGGGATGCTCTCGACCTTGCTGGCCGGATCCGAGCCGGCTGCTCGCCTCCACTACCCGTGGGCAGACGATCCGCATCCGATCGGCTGGAAACCACGGTGGGAGGAGGATGCCCGGGCGACGCTCGCGCCACTGCAGCGTATGGGAGTCCTGGCGGTGCCGATCCTGACCGAGGAAGAACTCGAATACATGGTCGCCGCCGGCTGAGGAACGGCACATTGGTGGAACCTCAGAGGTGGGGTGGCTACCCCTCCGGGCTCATTCGGTCTCGAACCGCAGCCACCAGGTCCCCGAGCATCGCCTTGGGTTTGGTCGTTGCCCAGCGAAGCGCCTCCATGCGCACCGACCATCGCTGGCCGGCGGACAGGTCGGCGATGCCCGCGGCGGCGAGCAGACCGCGAAGATACATCCAACGGGGCATGTGTCCTTTGGAGGTTGCGGAAGTGTCGTACCACTTCCGCACCTCGCGCGCATCGGCGTACGACCGCAGCGAGCCTTGAGGGTGGTTCCGGTGGACGAACAGCACTTCGGGGTCCCGCTCGAAGGTTCCCAGGAGGGCGAGTTCCGCCAGCAGCACCCGGGCGGATGCGTGATAGGAGCCCTGGAGGTTCGTTCTCGCAAGCACCTCGCGTCGCACCACACCGAAGATGGGCAGGTTCAACCGCTCGCGCCTGACGATCTCCCGGAATCGTTCGACAGGATCCGGAGACGTCACGTTCGAGTGAGCGATTGTGCCGACGATCTGGTTGTCGTTCTCGTCGACCTGGCGGGCGCCCGTGTAGGCGACCACCGCCACCGGGCTGGCGTCGAGGCGTTCGATGCAGGCCTGAACGAACCCGGGTTCGATCCAGTCGTCGTGGGCGGCCCACTTGAAGAACTCGGACGTGGAGGCGTAAAAGACCTTGTCGTAGTTGGGGATGGCGCCGATATTCCGGTCGTTGCGGGAGTACTCGAACCGCTCATCCCGGGCCACGAACGAACGGGCGATTTCCTCGGTGGCATCCTCGGAGGCGTTGTCCGAGATGATGACCCGGAAGTCGGCAAAAGTCTGAGACTCGATCGATCCCAGCGCACGTTCGAGGTAGTTGGCTCCGTTGAACACGGGCACCCCGATGGTGATTCTCGGCCCCACCAGGTCACGTTAGCGGGAGTAGCGGGTGCCGCCGCCTCCGGTATCCTCTCCTGTGGGTGGAGTTGAACGAGTGGATGGTGGGATGAAAGTTGCGATCCTCGCCGGGGGTATGGGGTCCCGGCTGGCCGAAGAAACCGAGATCCGGCCCAAACCCATGGTGGAGGTGGGCGGACGTCCGATCCTGTGGCACATCATGCGCCACTTCGATCATCACGGATTCGACCGGTTCGTGATCGCCCTCGGCTACAAGGGCGATCACATCAAGCGGTTCTTCGCCGACTACGCCACCGCCCACTCGAGCCTCCGCGTCGACCTCGGCTCCGGTGCCATCGACTACCTCGACGAGGGCTACGACGAGAAGTGGTCGGTGGATCTGATCGAAACCGGCCGTTGGACGAACACCGGCGGTCGGATCAAGCGCCTCCGTCCGTACCTCGATGAGGAGACATTTCTCCTCACCTGGGGCGACGGCGTTTCGGATGTCGACATCGGCAAGCTCGTGGCATTCCATCGATCTCACGGCCGGCTGGCCACGGTCACCGCGGTCCATCCTCCGGCCCGATTCGGCCAGCTCGAGATGACCGGGGATCGAGTGTCTGCCTTCACGGAGAAACCGTTGGATCAAGGATGGATCAATGGAGCATTCTTCGTGCTCGAGCCGCAGGTCTTCGACTACATCGACGGTGACGACACGTTGTGGGAGAAAGAGCCGATGGAACGGCTTGCCGCTGAAGGGGAGTTGATGGCGTTCCGCCACGGCGGCTTCTGGCAGTGCATGGACACCCTCCGAGACAAGAAGCTCCTCGAGGATCTGTGGGCCGCCGGCTCGCCACCCTGGCGGACATGGGGTGGCCGGTGAGCCGCGTTCTCGTCACTGGTCACGAGGGCTACATCGGTTGTGTGTTGGTGCCGCAGTTGGTGGCGGCCGGACACGAAGTGGTGGGGCTCGACTCGGGGCTCTTCAGATCGTGCACTATCGGACCACCGGCCCCCGTGGTGCCTTCGATCACGAAAGACGTCCGCGACGTCGAAGCCTCCGACCTCGAGGGATTCGACGCCATTTGCCATCTGGCCGGGTTGTCGAACGACCCGCTGGGTGACCTCGATCCTTCGCTCACCGCGGCCATCAATCACCGCGCGAGCGTCCGGCTGGCGGAGATTGCAGCCGGCGTCGGGGTGGAGCGATTCGTCTTCTCCAGCTCGTGCAGCATCTACGGGTCATCTCCGGGTGGGATCGTCGATGAAACAGCTCCTATCAACCCTGTGACGCCGTACGGCTTCTCGAAGATTCATGCCGAGGAAGGGATCAGCGCGTTCGCTTCCGACGACTTCTCGCCGATCCACTTGCGCAACGCCACCGCCTACGGCTTCTCGCACCGGCTGCGGGCCGATCTGGTCATCAACAACCTCGTCGGGTACGCCCTGACCCAGGGCCGGGTCTTCATGAAGAGCGACGGCACACCATGGAGGCCGCTCATTCACATCCAGGACATCGCCCGAGCGTTCGTGGCAGTCCTCGCAGCACCTCGGGAGCGCGTTCACAACGAGGTCTTCAACGTAGGCCTCACGGATGAGAACTATCAGATCGCCACGGTGGCGTCGATTGTCGAGCAGGTCGTTCCATCTGCCAGCATCGAGCTGGCGGAGACCGCCGGACCAGACATCCGGGACTATCGCGTCGACTGCGGCAAGATCGCCTCCGAGGTTCCGGAGTTCCGGCCAACATGGACGGTAGAGGCTGGAGCACGCGAGCTCGCCACGGAATACCAGTCCAACGGGCTCACCGAAGACGGGTTCCTGGGACGGTTGATGCGGATCGCCCATCTCAAGTCCGGGTTGGCGGCTGGGAAGATCTCCTCCGAGCTCCGTCCCGAATCATGATCGGCCAGTACACCGTCATCGACGGCTGCCGTTCGTGCGGGAGCACCGACCTGAGCGAAGTGCTCGACCTCGGCGCGATGCCGCTAGCCGATGCCCTGGTGGATCCGACCGCCGAGGGCGAAGAGCCTCACTTCCCGCTTTCCGTGTGGTTCTGTAGCGACTGCACGCTCGTGCAGATCCGGGAGAGCGTGCCGCCGGAGGTCTTGTTTGGCGCCGACTACCCCTACTACTCCTCGTTCTCGGACGCTCTCCTGGATCATTCCCGGTCCAATGTCACGGACCTCATTGCCAGATGTGGGCTCGACGAATCCTCGTTGGCCGTCGAGATCGCCAGCAACGACGGATATCTCCTCCAGTACTTCCGGGATGCCGGTGTGCCGGTGCTGGGGATCGACCCGGCACCTGGACCCGCCGAAGCGGCCCGGCGCCGAGGAATCCCCACGCGCGGCGGATTCTTCGGGACCGAGCTCGCCCGCACCCTGGTCGAGGAGGGAGTCGCGGCCGATGTCGTGGTGGCGAACAACGTGCTCGCCCACGTTCCCGACCAGAACGACTTCGTATCCGGGATCGCAACCGTCCTCGCCAACGACGGCCTCGTTTCGGTCGAGGTCCCGTACGTGGTCGACCTGGTCGACGGGGTGGAATTCGACACCATCTACCACGAACACCAGTGCTACTTCTCGGTGGAATCGGCCCGCCGGCTCTTCGAACGGCACGGATTGTTTCTCAACGACCTCGAACGTCTGTCGATCCACGGCGGCACCCTCCGTCTCCGGTTCCAGAAGAATCGCCTGCCATCGGACGCCGTTGAGATGGTGCTTGCCGAAGAACGCGCTCGCGGTGCGCACTCGTTCGCCTTCTACGCCGATTTCGGACATCGGGTTGAGGGTGTGCGGCGAGATCTCACCGCGCTCGTCGACGGTTTGAAGTCGGACGGTGCGACCGTGGCGGCCTACGGCGCGGCCGCCAAGGGGGCCACCCTGCTCAATTACACGGGAATCGGGACAGATCGACTCGACTTCGTGGTCGACCGAAACCATCACAAGCAGGGGCGCCTGATGCCAGGTGTCGGCCTGAGGATCGAAGCGCCCAACCGGCTCACCGAAACGATGCCCGACTACGTCTTGATGCTCGCCTGGAACTTCGCCGACGAGATCATGGCCCAGCAACAGGCCTACCTGGCGGCGGGCGGCCGCTTCATACTTCCCGTGCCGAGTCCCCGGATCGTGCCATGACAGCCCGCTGCAAGGCATGCGGCTCCTCCTCGCTACAGGTCTTCTACGACGGCGGCACAGTGCCCGCCCACTCGTGCGTGTTGCTCGACGATGCCGTCGGTGCCGCCACCTATCCGACGGGGGAAGTGGTCCTCGAGGTGTGTGGCGACTGCGCCTTCATTCAAAACGGACTCTTCGATGACGCTCTCATCGACTACGGCCAGGACTGCGAGGAGAGCCAGGCGTTCTCGCCGGCGTTCAACGCCTTCGCCGGGGAACTCGCCCGTGACCTCGTCGATCGCTACCGCCTGGCCGGGAAGGAGGTGGTCGAGATCGGATGCGGGAAGGGCGACTTCCTCTCACTCCTCGTGGAGGCAGGCATCGGATCCGGCACGGGCGTGGACCCGGGATATCGGGCTGGACGCCAATCTGATCATCGGCTCGACTTCGTCGTGGACCTGTTCGAGAACGTGGCCGGTGACCTGGAGGCGGACCTCGTGGTGTGCAGGCATACGCTCGAACACATCGCCGAGGTTCGATACTTCACCGAAGCCCTCGCCGGTGTGGCGAGCCGCCGGTCGGGCGCCGGGGTCTTCGTGGAGGTGCCCGACACCGTTCGAGTCCTGACCGAGGGCGCGTTCTGGGACGTCTACCACGAGCATTGTTCGTATTTCACACCTGGATCGCTCGATCGTCTGCTCGCCGGCGCCGGGCTCACGCCCGACATTCGAACCGCGTTCTCGGATCAATATCTTCTGGCCTATTCGGGGCGAAACGAACGGGGGCGATACGACTCGGTCGACGAAATCGCGGCGCTGGCGGTGAGCTTCGGTGAGCGGGTCCACCACTCGATCGACGAATGGCGCTCCGTTCTCGGATCGGCGGTGAAGGAAGGCAGGCGACCCGTCCTGTGGGGAGGCGGCTCCAAGGCGATCGCGTTTCTGGCCGCTCTGGACCTCCCGGAACCGATGGCAGCCGTCGTCGACATCAACCCCTACAAGCAGGGCAAGTTCCTCGCAGGTTCCGGCCTGGAAGTGATCGAGCCTCGAGGTCTGCTCGGCATCGATCCGGGTCTGGTCGTCGTGATGAACGGGATCTACACCGAGGAGATCACCGAGTCTCTGCACGCCATGGGGCTCAGACCGGACGTCACCGCGCTCGGTTGACCAGGCCGAGAACGGTGTCGATGGTGCGGCGCTGAGCTTCAAGCGTGGAGAAGTTGGACACATCCCCGGGGATGATCGAGACGGCGACCTCAGGCGGCAAAGGTGTGTGGGCTGTGTAGTCGAGGTAGGTCGAGTACTCGAGGTCCTGCTCACCGAACACCAGATCGACCCTCGTGCCCCGCTCCAGGAGTGCGGTGATCGTCGATACGCCAAGGTCCGTCACCGACCGTGCAGGTAGCGTGAGGGGCCGAGACCGGGCGAGCCCCATCTTCCGTTTGACCCCGGCAACCGCAGCCGTCCTCAGGTCGCGGTTCGTCACGACTTGGCGCAGCACTGCCGGCCGGGTCACCATTCGTATGGCGGTGTCGAGCGTGAGCCGATCGAGTTTGTGGTCGGTCTTGGTGATGGGGGAGGGGAAGGGCAGTGAGATCAACACGACGTGGTCGACCTCGGGAAGAGCGACCGCGGCACCCAACACGGACAGCGCTCCGAAACAGATACCGGCCAGCGCAAGGGTCGTCGCCGGCACGCTGCCCGCCACTGCAATCACGTCGTCCACGAAGGGCTGGTCGAGCCGGAACCTGTCCAGCGTGCCGCCGCTCTCACCGGTTCCGTGCCAGTCGAACCGCACCGTGCCGAGACCGGTGTCGGCCACCTCTCGCGCCATCCTCACCAGTACCGAATTGCGGTTCGATGAGCTCCCGGTCCAACCACCGCCCGCCAGGACCATCGCCCGGTCGCCCGGCGAATCCGGGGTCGCCAGCACTGCGAAGAGAGGCCCCTCGGTGCTCGCCACGAAGTACGCTTCTTCCTTGATCATCGGGTCGGTTCCGCCCACTCCAAGATCACCTGCCGGCTCAGGTCGAGAAGGCGGGCGGTGGGGTCATTGGTGGAGGCAGCAGACCCTGCCCTGGCTCCGTACCACCACGGCTCACGGAACTCGACCGACTCGGTTCTCACGCGGCACCCTGCGGCCTCCAGCGCGCTTGCCAAGCCCAGGGTTTCCTCCCGCGGTTCACCCCGACGGTTGAGGTCGATGAGGGCTATCTTCCGATCGGGCGCGGAAAGCGGCTGCGTTCCTTCAAGACGCCGGGTCTGCTCGTACAGCAGCGCATTCACCTCGTACCCGAGAAGATCGATCCGCCGGAGCCGGACCAGGTCGGTTACGAGATCGGAACGGGGTGCAGCATCCGGTTTCGCATGTTTGAAGGCACTGAACACGCGGGCTCGGAGGATTTCTCGAAAATAGCCTTCGACGTCGATGACGGGATCCCAGATCATCAAGGCGTCCGACGGCGGAGAGACGGCCGCGGCCACGACGCCACCCAAACGCGTTCCGAGCCAGAACGTAGGGAGGGGAGTCAGCCCGTCGACGGTGGTGGCGGCGTCTTCGATCATGGCGTCGATGCCGCCGTCCGGACTCGGGTCCGACTGACCCGCTCCCCGATAATGAAATCGGATCGTCTCGAATCCATCTGCGGCGAGGCGCCGACCGAGATGAACCTCCCGTTGGTAATTGCGGGCTGCCTCGGCCCCAAAAGGGGCACAGACCACCAGCCTCCCCGACACGTCTCCCATCGGGAAAGTCCGTACCACGAAGACCCGGCCCCGTGATGTCACGGTGAAGGCGATTTCGACCGCGGTACCCGGTGTTACGACGACGGGGGTCATCGTCGACCTTTGTCACGAACGATGGTCGCCATGGCGGCGATCGACCGGAAATTCTCGACCGAGAGATCGCCGTCGGTGAACAGGAGCCCGAATTCGTCTTCGAGGAAACCCACGACTTCATGGATTGCGAGGGAGTCGAGGAGCCCCGACGACATCAGATCATCGGCGTCTGTCACTTGGCTCCAGTCGGCGTCGGGTAGCACTTCGACGAGGAACATCCGGATCTTCGCTTCTACCGCCACGGGGAGCTCCACGATGCCGCGATCCACCCGTCCGCCCAGCGCGGGACGCTTTCGCATACCCGCCACCCGGACGTCGTACCAAGCCTGCTGTTCATCAGTGCCCCCCAGCTCCGATACCTGGGATCACTGTACCCGCCCATCCCGGCCGGGAAATGTGAAACGTTCGGCTTACGGAAGCGACTGGGAATGTGGAGGTCCACACTCCAGGGCTCCCGGTGGCCGGGAAAAAGAGCAACGGCCACCGGGGAGTCCGGTCATCCTCAGCCAGGGAGTGGGGGGAGTGGGGGGATGCGGCAAAGGATGTGGATCGCGTGGTGGCCGTTGCCGCGCGAACCTTAACGCGTTTTTTGCCTGGTGTCGTGCACGGCGGTCCCGCCTTGCGTCCCCGACGTCGAAGATCTCTTGCCCATCCGGCCCCCGTGAGGCATGGATGGTCTTCAGGCCACCAGGAAAGGCGTGTGCGACCCGGGGTCTCGTGCCGGAGGCGGGACTCGAACCCGCACGCCCTTTCGGACAATGCATTTTGAGTGCATCGCGTCAACCAATTGCGCCACTCCGGCCGTTGACGAGCAGTCTAGAGGCCCCGAGAATCGCCGGAACCGGACTTCGAGACCCGGGTTAACATCGGCGGATGGGACGGGTCGAACGGCGCTTGTTCGCCATTGGTGACGAACTGGCGACGCTGGCGGAAGAGGAGCGGCTCGTCTCGGCCGAATTGGAGTACCACCGCCACATAGCCGACGACGACGAGCGCGATGCAGCCGTGTCCGCAAGCGATTTCGACCGTCTGGAGGCCGGGCTGAGCAGGGCAGATGTCGCCCGGTTCGAGAAGCGGCTCGACGCCATCGATCGGCGCCGGGCGAAACTGGAATCCACACGGTTGCGCTTGCTCGAGCGGCTCGAATCCTGATGCCCACACTCGCCCTCATCGACGGCCACTCGATCGCCTACCGCGCCTTCTTCGCGCTCCCAGAGGACCTTGCCACCACCTCGGGCCAGGTGACGAATGCCGTGTACGGGTTCACCCGGATGCTCATCAAGTTGCTGGGCGATCACCATCCGGAAGGGCTCGCCGTGGCTTGGGACGTAGGGCGGGAGACGTTCAGGACCGAACGGTATCCGGAATACAAGGCACAGAGGAGCGCCGCCCCGGATGCCTTCAAGTCCCAGCTTCCCCTCATGCGAGAGGTGCTCGACGCGCTCGGCGTCGTCCAGGTGTCGGTCCCCGGCTACGAGGCCGACGATGTGATTGCGTCCTTGTCTGAGAACGCAGTTTCCGAAGGCTGGGATGTCCTGATCGTGACGGGTGACCGCGACTCATTCCAGCTCGTGGATCCTCACCGCAAGATCCTCTATACGAGGAGAGGCATCAGTGATGTGGTGGTTGCCGGGCCTGATTACGTCGAGGAGCGTTACGGCATCACACCCTCCATGTATGTGCAACGGGCTGCGTTGTGTGGGGACACGTCTGACAATCTTCCGGGGGTCCCTGGGGTCGGCGACAAGACAGCCGCCAAGCTCCTCAACCAGTACGGCTCGATCGACGGCATCTACTCGCACCTGGAGGAGGCGACACCCAAACTGCGGGAGAACCTCGCTACGAGCCACGACCAGGTGATCCTCAACCTGGAACTGATGACCCTGATCCGGGACCTCGACGTCGGCGCCGCGCCCGGG
>JAOUGY010000038.1 GCA_029865445.1 Acidimicrobiia bacterium
TCTTCGGTGCGGCGCGCAACATCGAGGAAGGTGGTTCTCTCACCATCCTCGGCACGGCACTCGTCGAGACCGGGTCCAAAATGGACGAGGTCATCTTCGAAGAGTTCAAGGGCACCGGCAACATGGAGCTCCGACTCGACCGCAAGCTCGCCGACAAGCGGATCTACCCTGCGATCGACATCGAGGCCTCGGGAACACGCCGGGAGGAATTGTTGTTCGACCGACGTGAGCTGACACAGGTGTGGAGGCTCCGTCGGGTGCTGCTGGCCCTCGAGTCGGGCTCAGCCCTCGAGTTGCTGATCGACAGATTGAAGAGTACGAAGTCGAACGAGGAATTCCTCATCGAAGTCGCAAAGACCGGCGGTTGAGTCACAGGAGAACGCCATGAGAACCGACATCCATCCCGAGTACGGCGAAACGAGCGTCACCTGCTCGTGCGGGAACACCTTCGTCACCAAGTCGACGAAGCCGGGTTCCATGCACGTCGAGCTGTGCAACGACTGCCATCCCTTCTTCACCGGTCGCCAGAAACTGGTTGACACAGGTGGCCGCGTCGAACGATTCCAGAAGCGGTATGCCGGTGCCGAGCTGAAGTCGAAGAAGCGTCAGAAGGCGGAGATCGCTCCCGCCGATGAACCCGCCGACTCCGACGCCGGCTGAGCTGGTCGCCGCCGACGCCGCACCCCATGCCTTCTCAACCTCACGACCCGCCGATGTCGGTGGGCGGACAAGCAATCCTCGAAGGTGTGATGATGCGCGCCCCGGGGGCGTGGGCGGTGGCTGTCAGAAGACCCGACGGCATCATCGAGGCGATGCGGCACCCGCTGCCTCGACTGTCATCGAGGTCGGTGCTGGCACGGATGCCTTTCATGCGCGGAGTGATGGTTCTGGGCGAGTCGTTGACGCTCGGGTACCGGGCTCTCACCTGGTCGGCTCAGAAGGCGGCCGGTGACGAAGAAGAAGAACTCACGAAGGGCCAGATCGCCTTGTCGATGGCGATAGCGTTCGTGATCTTCGCCGGACTGTTCATCGTGTTGCCGGCGCTCGTGGCAAAGTGGACGGCCGGCGAGTCCGGTTTCGCGTTCGCATCCATCGAAGCGGTGCTCAGGCTGGTTCTGTTCATCGGGTACCTGTGGGCGATCGGCCGGTCCAACGACATCCGGCGTGTGTTCATGTATCACGGCGCCGAACACATGTCGATCCATGCCTTCGAGGCGGGGGAGCCGTTGTCGGTGGCGTCGGTGTCTCGCTACCGGCCGGAGCACCCGCGGTGCGGAACCAACTTCCTCATGATCGTGATCCTGTTGTCGATCGTGATCTTCACACTCGTCGGGCGACCCGCCTGGCCACTTCTCATCGCCAGCCGTGTGGTGGGGATTCCCGTCATCGCCGGCCTCGCCTACGAAGTCCTGAAGTTCGCCGGCGTCCGACAGGGAGAACGTCTGGGGCGGTTCCTCGCCGCACCGGGCCTGTGGCTGCAGAAGCTCACCACCGGGGTCCCGGAACCGGACATGATCGAGGTGGCGGTGACGAGCCTCGTGTCGGCTCTGGAGGCCGATCAGGTGGAAGAGGTCATCAATCGGGGCGGCGTGCCCGAGGCTGCGCTGGCGGCGCGGGCGGTGTGAGGTGGACGACCGCCTGGAGGCGCGTCTTGCCGAGATCCAACGGTCCTTTTCCGAGATAGAGAGTCAGCTCGCCGACCCCGAGGTGATCGCCGATCCGTCTCGACTCGCCGACCTGGGAAGGCGCCACTCCGAACTCAGACAGATAGTCGACTTGTACGAGTTGTGGTCGGCAGCCGACACCGATCGGGCCGAAGCCGAAGAGCTGGCCGAGGCGGACCCGTCGGTGGCGGAGGAGTTCCGCGAGCTGGCCGAAGAGCGGGGTGGGGAAGCGGCCGACCTCTTGGAGAGGCTGAAACTCGCCCTCGTCCCCAAGGACCCCAACGACGCCAAGGACGTGATCATGGAGATCCGGGCCGGGGCAGGCGGCGACGAGGCGGCGATCTGGGCGGGGGATCTGACCCGTATGTACCAGCGGTACGCCGAGCGGCTGGGTCTGACGTTCGAGGCCATGGACTCGCATCCTTCCGAGGCGGGCGGGTACAGCAAGGTGACGGTGGGTATTCGGGGTCGAGACGCCTACTCACATCTCAAGTTCGAAGGCGGGGTCCACCGAGTGCAGCGAGTCCCGAAAACCGAGTCGCAAGGTCGAGTTCACACGAGCACCGCAACCGTCGCCGTCCTGCCGGAAGCCGCCGACGTGGAGGTCGACCTCGACGTCAACGACGTACGGGTGGACGTGTTCCGCTCGAGCGGCCCCGGCGGACAATCGGTCAACACCACCGACTCTGCCGTGAGGCTCACCCATGAGCCCACCGGTATCACGGTGTCGTGCCAGGACGAGAAGAGTCAGCTGCAGAACAAGGAAAAGGCATTCCGCATCCTTCGTGCTCGTCTCCTCCAACGGGAGCAGGAGCGGGCGCAGTCGGAACTCGCCGCGACCCGGCGTTCCCAGGTTGGAACCGGTGAGCGCTCCGAGAAGATCCGCACCTACAACTACAAGGAGAACCGGGTCACCGACCACCGGATCGAACTCACCTTGTACAAGCTCGACCAGGTCCTCGAGGGTGGCCTCGAGTCGTTCGTGGAGGCAATGGCCGCCGAGGAGGCTGCCGCCGCCCTCGCCGGCGATTGATCGGCGTCAGGGCGACGTTGCGGCGCCCGGTCGCGTATGGTCAGAGCCAAGGAGTCGAGGGAGGTTGTCGATGAGACGTCTAGGAATCGCCGTCCTGGCGACGGTGATGGTGCTGATGGTGGTTGGCCCGGCAGGTGCGGCGGCCGGGGGCTCGGGACCCGATCCGGTGAGGTTCTCCACATTCAACGCAAGTCTCAACCGGTTCAGCCAGGGTGATCTCCGGGCCGAGCTCGAAGCGGCTGTGGCCGGTGCCCCGACCTCGCAGCTGTCGGCGGTGCTCGAGATCATCGCCATCAACGACCCCGATGTCCTGCTCATCAACGAGTTCGACTACGACCCCGAGGCCGGCGCGCTGTTCGCAATGCTCGCCGGGTATGGCTACCACTTCATCGCCCCATCGAACACCGGTGTTCCGTCGGGGGCGGACCTCGACAACAGCGGGTCGGTGGGCGGTCCCAACGATGCGTTCGGGTTTGGGTTCTTCCCCGGCCAGTTCGGAATGCTCGTTCTGTCCAAGTACCCGATCGGCGATGTGCGAACGTTCCAGAACTTCCTGTGGAAGGACATGCCAGGAGCGCTGCTGCCCGAACTCGATGGTGTGAGTTGGTATTCGGACGAGGAACTCGACATCGTTCGGCTGTCGTCCAAGAGCCACTGGGACGTCTCGATCGAGATCGGCCGGAAGGTCGTTCACTTCCTGGTGAGCCACCCGACGCCGCCGGTGTTCGATGGCCCTGAGGATCGCAACGGGACCCGGAACTCGGACGAAATCAGGTTCTGGGCCGACTACATCATCCCGTCGCAGTCGGGCTACATCTATGACGACGCCGGAACCACCGGAGGGCTCACGCCGGGTGCATTCTTCGTCATCGCCGGCGATCAGAACTCTGATCCGCTCGACGGCGATTCGATTCCCGGTTCGGCTCAGCAGCTGCTCGACCATCCGCGGGTGAATGCGAAGGTGACCCCTTCGAGCGAAGGTGCGGTGGAGGCGTCGGCGCTGCAGGGAGGTGCCAACGACGCCCATCTGTCCGATCCGGCGTTCGACACGGCCGACTTCTCGGATTCCGCGCCGGGGAACCTCCGGGCCGACTATGTGCTCCCGTCGAAGGCGCTGCGGATCACCGATGCAGCAGTCTTCTGGCCGGTGCAGGCCGATCCGCTGTTCGACCTGGTTGGCGTGTTCCCGTTCCCATCCTCGGATCACCGCTTGGTGTGGGTGGACGTGAACGTCCCCGGTCGCTGATGGCCTAGATACCGTCTGTGGGTCCGGACTGCGGCGCCGCCAGGTCGGCGCCGCAGTACGTGCACGTCGACCGTCCCGGTTCGACCATCGAGTCGCACTTCGTGCAGCGGTGGCGCTGTGGTGTGAGGCGCCCGTCGACGACGCCGTCTTCGCTGTCGATCTCGAGGATGCGAGCTTTCAACTGCTCGTCGGTCCAGCCGCTCTCTTTGAGGAGGGACCACATGGCGTCGACGACCAGGATCAGCCGGTCGACCCTCTCGTTGACGTCGTGGAACTCGCCGGCGACCGCACCGGCCGACGCTCCGGCAGCCGCTCGGGCCATCGTGGCCGCACGGGCTGCGGTGCGCTCACCCATGACGTACCCCATCAGAAAGTCGAACATGGGCTTCAGGCTACGTGCAGTCTGCCCCGGCGCAACCGGTGAGGGTCAAGAAACGTCTGCGCCGCAGAAGACGCACGAGGTTCTGCCGGCGTCGACCATCGCACCACAGCTGCGACAGGGTGTGCCTTTCGGTGACCGGCGTCCGTCGACACTGCCGTCGGCTCCGTCGAGTTCCCGGACCACCGATTCGAGGTCTTCCGAGCTGTAGCCGGCCCTTTCCAGCAGCACCCACATGGCGTCGACCGTCAACTCGAGGCGGTTGATGCGCTCGGCGAGTTGGTCGATCTCGGCACCGGTCCGGAGCGCTCGGTCGGCTCCCGTGGGGTCGACGCCGACCGAGGCGATGTTCTTCGCCATACGGGCGGTGGCTCGGTATCCGTACATGCGGCGATGATACGTGCGGCGTGCGGACGGCGGCAATGAGCCGTGCGACGCGTGATGTGACGGTGCCCCGACGCTGCGATAAACTGATCGTCCACCTGCGGCGGGTCCCCTGGGGCGCGTCCGCGATCGGGGGTGGTGTAATCGGCAACACGGCAGATTCTGGTTCTGTAATTGAGGGTTCAATTCCTTCCCCCCGAGCGAGTCGGATAGCCTGTCCGGACTCATCAACTCGGTCCCGTCGTCTAGTGGTCTAGGACGCCGGCCTCTCAAGCCGGTAACGCCAGTTCGAATCTGGTCGGGACTGCCACGCGAAACCCCCGGTCACGGGGGTTTCGTTGTTCTTGGACCTCGTCGGCTCGGCGGGCTGGGCCGGGCCGGGCCAATCAGATCTATGCCCCAGGTCGGTGGGTGTCGTACAGCTCACCCATCTCGCCCAAGGTGTGCGGAGTTCAGAAGGGGCGGATACTGCACGCGGAGCTCTTCGATGGCTCGGGCACGGGCCTCAGACATCAGATCGTTGTTGCCGGTCATCTCCAGAAAAGAGACCCCACCGCTGGATGCGCTACCGGCCTTTCGATCGTTCGACGAGTTGTCGAAGCCGGCGCAGCTCTCAGGCGCACGATGCCGCCTAGGACCGCATCCTCGGCGTGCGGGAATGCCGCTATGGGCAGCGCCGACGAATAGCCAAACCCCATGGCCGCCGGAGCGTGAGGCGGGCCGCGTCTCTGTCAGGTTTGGCGCATGGCTGCGTTGGCTTCGGCCGCCCTGCGGCCGCGCTCGGTCACGGGTGGGCGGGGCGCTCCGGGCTGATCCGGAAGTGGGGTCGGTGTGGGTGCCGCGCCGTGACATCGTTTCATCTTGAGGCCGCTGCCGCACGGACAGGCGTCGTTGCGGCCGGCCGCCCGGAGCTTGCTTTGAAACGGCCGATCCGCCGCCACCAGGATCTCCATGACATCCGATGCAGGCCGCCCACGGCGCATCAGGTCGATCATGATCCGCATCGGCCGGTCGATGTGGTGGAAGAAATCCTTGAACCCGGCACACAGGTAGTTCAAGCCGGGGTCGCCATCAGGCGTCGTGAGGAAGCGGTTCTTCGGACACTCACCGTGGCAGGCGAATCGCACGTCGCAGTCCAGACAGTATCGGGGAAGTGAAGTCAGTTTGTCCCGCCCGAAATCGTGTTGTTGGCGGCCGGCGACGAGGTCCCTGAGCGGCGTCTGGGCGATGTTCCCGACGAGAAACTCGGGGTCGACGAAGTGGTCGCACGAGTACAGATCCCCGTTGTGTTCCAGTGCGAGCCCGGATCCGCACGTCTCGTTGAAGACGCACATGCCCGACTGGCCCATCCCGGCCCAGTTACGCGCCGCCGCCTCGATCGTTTGGACAAACACATCCCCCACATCGTGACGCACCCATTCGTCGAAGACCGCTGTGAGGAACCTCCCGAATTGTTCGGAGCCCACCGAACGTTCGGATGCAACATTTCCCCGTAGGTCGGCCGGATTGCCTTGCGCGTCCACTCGTTCCACCACGGGGATGAACTGCATCCAGTCGGTCCTGGCCTCGTCCCTGAGGAAACGGTACACCTCGATGGGATGGTCACCGTTGAGGCGGTTGACGGTGGTGAGGACGTTGTATTCCACGCCGTGTTTCTGCAGCAGGCGAAGACCGCGCATCACCTTGTCGAAGGTTCCCTCGCCCCGCTTGTTCACCCGGTAGGCGTCGTGTATCTCCCGGGGTCCGTCGATGCTGATCCCGATAAGGAAGTCGCGCTCGGCGAAGAACTCGCACCACTCATCGGTCAGCAGCGTGCCGTTGGTCTGCAACGTGTTGAGGAAGGTCATCCCTGGCCTGGCGTACCGGTTTTCGAGGTCGATCACCCGGCGGTAGAAGTCGAGCCCCATCAGGGTCGGCTCCCCGCCCTGCCATGCCACGGTCACCTGCGGCGTCCGGTGTGCCTCGATCAACGACCGGATGTACGTCTCGGCAAGATCGTCCGACATGCGGAAGCGATCGCCCTCGTACAGCTCCTCTTTGTCGAGGAAGAAGCAGTAGCTGCAGGCCAGGTTGCAGATCGCTCCAGTGGGCTTGGCCAGGACGTGGACGGCTTCTGGCGACCATGCCCGCTCGTAGTTCTCGGATCGCCCCCTGACGACCGGGTTTGGGAGGGGGGTGGACGTGGCTTGCGCTGGGTCGTCCGAAGGGTGGGTCATACCGGTGTCGAGCGTAGCAAGGCGTCGCTACGAGGTTCCCGCCGGCCCCTCGGGTGCCGATCGGTTCCAGCCATGCCGGGATACCCCAGGTAGGTAGAAGGCGCGGCCGCCCCCCGTGCCGACTTAGATCTGATCGAGGCAACCGGAGCGCGACAAGAAGGAGCGTCCGGACAGGGTTGCCGCGCTCCAAGCGCCACATCGGAGGGTGTTGGGGCGGATCGACCGATCCCGAAGCTTGGGGCCCGAGCGCGACACCTCCGTGGCCCGACGATACGACTCCGTCGATCGGCTCTCAGTGACCGAGCAGGACGTTCTTGACCACAGCGATGAGGACGGCGACCACCATCCCCCCAGTGGAGAACAGCAGTGCGCGCACCCCGCCGGCGCCATTCAGGCGCGCCACGGCGAAGGCCGCGATACCGATGAACCCTGCCACCACGAGGCGGGCGACGTCGAGGTCGATTGGAGGTGAGAGCACCAGCACGGGGACGCTGGCGAGGACGGCCACTACCGCGGCACCACACAACTGGGCGGTTGCAAGGACCGCGACTTCCTGGTCGATCTTTCCACGCCCGACCAGACCCGCCGCCAGACTGAACGCGAACAGATGGGCCAAGGTGAGACCAACGGTCGTCCCCCAAACAATACCCATCGTCGGGACAGGGGGTGCGTCGCCAACGGCAGCCATGGCGGCCAACAGGCAGATAGCGACGTAGAACGACATGGTCGATGCCTCGCGTCGCCACTCGGCGGAGCCCGAGGAGACAGCCTCGATCAGGGTTTCGTTCGACTGACCTGTGCGCCACATCCCGTGCACAATATCCTGAGTGCGGCGTGCGGGATTCGCTGGGTCGGATGTCGTCATTCCCGGAACCGTGCTTGCCGTTTCGGGGGCCGACGCGACGGGCCGAAGCAGCTTGGCGACCGACGAGTATCCCTCGACGTTCAAGCTCCGGTGTTCCCGACGCGATGAGGAAACGAACCAGAGGGGAACCGCGCTTCGTCAGTCGGCTACCCAGATCACCGGGGGCGCGACCCAAGTGCCGTCGAGTGCTGACTGCTCCGGCCCATACATGCGGAGTGTCAGGTGGAACGGCCCATCGGGAGTTGGGAGCCAGTTGGCGCGCTCGGTCGGGACGGTGGGTTCTGTGCGTTGCATCGTGATGGTGAGGGCGGCGTCGGCGGCATCACGGACGAGTCCGTCGGTGAGGGTGTTGGTGAGGTGGCGGTCGATCGGGTTGTCGACCAGGTAGCCGGCGGTGCCGTCGTAGCTGGTGTCATACATGGTCACCGACCAGAATGCCTTCACCGGGGGCAGGGTTTCGAGCCGAAGCTGATACTTGGCGCTGCCGTCGAAGGGGTTGCCGTCACCGTCTACGCCAGCTCAGCGACCTGGCCGTTTCCGACACGATGATGATTGCGACCCGTTGGCAACGACGCCCGGGTCGGTGAACACATCGCTGTGGTGTGAGACCGTTTGTAGCCGAGACCCTCGTCGTTGATGCGCCCCAACGTCGGAGTATGGACCTCACCGCCGAACACGCCGGGCAGCGCCGGACCGGCGTCGTCGATCAGGGTGTTCAGGATGTTCGGGGCAGCGTCCGGAAGTCGCGGCGTCGACGGACGTGGGCTGTACACCGATTCCTGCATCGTGCGTCCCGCCGAACTGCCCGATTGCTGCGACGGAAACGGCAGGATCGTCCCGTCCACGTCTCGATCACCCAACATCGCCATGGCGGAACGTCCTCGTCTCGGTGCCCAAGCATGAGGGACACCTTTGGGACAGTATGTCGCAATCCTCGCGCACTCTGAACCACGGTGATTTCGATCGGCAAGACACCGTATCGACGGAGATGAGCTGCGCCTGACCTCGACACATCCTCTGCGACCCTGCTTTGGCTCGGTAGACCGGTCGCCGGTAGTTGATCGCAGTCGGGCGTTTGGCGTGGTGGTCGTACGGGTGGTGCTGTTCAGCTGGGGGGCCGTGGCCAAGTTGCGCGGTGAGAAACCCGTGGCGGATCGGCGATCGCGTCGTCTCCGCTTGGTCGTCTAGCATCCCCTGGACGTCGACAGGAGCAGGATGGCGCTTGGGCCGGTACAAATCGTGGCGTATGGATTCGACAGGATCGATCGTTTTCGAGGCCAAATCCTCGATGAGTTGGATCGGCTCGAAGCAAACGGCTCCATTCGGGTCCTAGATCTCTTGCTCGTCGCCAAGGACGAGGATGGAAGCCTCACTGTCTTGGAACTCGATGACGAAGCCGAAGGCGGCGAGGTCACCGGTGACATCATTGAGGTCGGCGAGTTGCTTGCGCTCCTGCTGGGCTTCGATGTGGAGGCCGGTGCGGACCCCACCGGCGATCGGCCGGAAGTGGAGCCGTCCGCAGGCTTGTCGATCGATGACATCATGACCCTCGCTGACGAGCTTGATCCAGGCACGGCCGCCGGAATCCTGCTGGTTGAACACCGTTGGGCCATCGGTTTCCGTGACGCAGTCGCCAGCGCCGGCGGTCGTCCCATCATGCAGGGCTTCCTATCGCCCGATGCGATCGCCCTGATCGGTGCCGAGACGGTGGCGGCGGCGAACGCCCTCGAGTCCATTGAGACGGCGGTCGCCATCGAAGGTGAAGCGCTGCTGCGATCCCTGGAAGCCCTGGCAGTGATCGAGGACGTCCAGAGCGCCGTGCGGTCCGTCATCGCGGCCGACACCGTGCAGACACTGATCGACGGAGGGCTGCTCCCGGCCTCTGCCGCGCTCGACGCGGCGCTCCTGCTGGAAGAAGCAGGCATTGTCGATAGAGGCCTGCTCGCATGATTCCTTCGAACCTCGAGCAATCAACCAGGAGATAGGAGACACGAATGATCGCCAGGGGACCAGCCCGCCGAACCGCCCGAAGGACATCGCGCCGCACCTCCCGAAGAGTGAATCGGAGACAGGAAGCCGTCCGTCAAGCGATGGCCCCGCCGCCAGTTCAGCAGCCGCCACCTGCGGCCCAACCGGTCGCGCCGACACCGGCCCCGCCGCCGGTCGTAGCCGGTGGTGTGACCGACGATCAGATTTCCCGGCTCAAGGAGCTGGCGACGCTGAAGGAGCAGGGCATCCTCACCGAGGACGAGTTCGCTGCCCAGAAAGCCAAGATCTTGGGATGAACCGAATACCGACCGATCCAAGCCATCGGAGCGGCTCCTCCTTCGTGATCGTGTCGGCATCCCGATGTCGTCGAACTCGTGAGTGACCGGACTGATCAGATTGAGGTTGGGTTCAGTGGACGGGAACCCGACCGCCCTGCGGCCTCCGGCTGGCTCGGCAATCTAGGCCGTCGCAGCTGGCTGTTCGTCGGTGTCGTGGTCGCTGCTTCGATCGTCTTCAGTGCCCTGGCTGCGTTGTCAGGGCTGGTGGTTCCGCTCGTGGTGTCGGTGGTGCTGGGCGTACTCCTGGTTCCGCTGGTCGACCGATTCCAACGCATGGGGGTCCCCCGGAAGTCGGCCGCAACATTGGTCATGGTCGGGCTGGCGGCGGTCGCAGCCGGGTCCGTGTGGATCACGGTGGCCGGCGTGATCGACCAGGGTCCCGAGATCAGCCGCCAGGTTGGGGAGGGCGTCGAAACGATCGAAACATCCCTGGCGGATGCGGGCCTTCTGCTCGAGGGTACGGGTTCGCTCGGTCGTGCCCTCGATGTCGTGCCCGAAGCAGCCAGGGGAGTCGCCGGCTACGTGAGCTCCGTGTTCAGCGGCGTCATCTCGTTCGTGGTGGGCATGTTCGTTGGTACCTTCTTCTTCTACTACATGCTCACCGACTGGGAACGGCTGGTCGGGTGGGTCGCCCGCAATCTCGGGATCCCCGAAGATCTCGGTGCGCCCATCATCGATGACACGGTCCGCGCAATTCGCGAGTACTTCAGGGGCCTGACGATCTCGAGCATCATCGTCTCGATCGTGATCGGGGTGACCATGTGGGCTCTGGGACTGCCCCTGGGCGTCGCCATCGCACTCGTCACGTTCGTGACCGGCTACATCCCCTACGTTGGCGCGGTCTTCTCCGGTACGTTCGCATTCCTTGTGGCGGTTGGTTCCGGGGGGATGGAGAAGGCACTGGTCGTGCTGCTGGTTGTTCTCGTCGCACAGAATGCAATCCAGACTCTGGTGCAGAACAAGCTGACGAGTGATCAACTGAGCATCCACCCGATCGTGAACTTCGGGTCGACGCTGGTCGGTATCACCTTGGCCGGCGTGCTCGGGGCCACCTTGTCAGCACCGATCGTCGCCAGTCTGATTCGTATGTCCGAACGCGTCCGGAGCTACAAATGGCATGTCTCGGGGAACTGAGAGCCCAGACTCGATCGCGGGTTCATTGGCTCGGTTGCCGGGGTGTACAGACGCATCGCCGACCTGCGTGATGTGACCGGTGCGGTTCCCATCGATCTGGCGATGGCTCGGAATCGTGTCCCAGCGAGCCCGCTCGCTGTCACTGGTCGTCGTCGCCGAGAGCACCTACCACTCCTGGCGCGATGACCGGACCATCCGGCTGGGGGCGGGACTTGCGTACTACGCCCTGTTCGGTGTGATTCCCTTCCTGGCCCTGTCGGTTGCGATTGCCGGATTCGCCTTCAATCAGGAGGAGGTACGTGAGACCGTCGCCGATGCGTTGGAGCGCGTGCTTGGGACCGAGGAAGCCGACCTGATCGCCGGAGCTGTGTCCAGCGCGCTCGGAACGGCGAGCGCCGATACGTCGCTCGGTCTCGTCGGCATCGGCACGCTCATCTTCTCTTCTTCGCTGTTGTTCGCGGCGTTCCAGGACGCCCTCAACGTGATCTTTGGCGTCCCGGTACAGGTGGGCATACGTCGGTCGGTTCGGCGTCGGGTCTTCCTGTTTCTTGTCGTACTGGCGTTTGCTTCCGTCGTACTGGTCTCCCTGATACTGGAGACGGTGATCGCCTCGATCCAGGAGCTTGTGGGCATCGACCCGATATCGGGCCCAGTCGTCGGTTTGGTAGGCCGGATCGTCTCGCTGCTGGCCGTCGCCGGGGTGCTGGCCGTGTTGTACCGGCTGCTGCCACGCCCCCACGTTCCATGGCGGGCCGCCATGGTCGGCGGGGCCATGGTCAGCGTCGTGGGCTGGCTGGCCATGAAGGGGGTCGGCGCGTATCTCAGCCGCTTTGGCACCTCGTCGCTGGAGGGCGCCGCCGGTGGACTGGTTCTGGTGCTGACTCTCATATATGTGCTCAGTCAGGTGACTCTTGCCGGCGCCCAACTCACCAAGACCTTGACCGAAGATGTCCAGCAGACTGAACGAGACGTTGACGGCTAGGCCGATGGAGCGTCATCGCCAGACCGTGAGTCACCTGTCACTGAAGACATGTGGCCAATCGTGGCGCCTGGGCGGCGGCCTCAGAACTCGGCCCGCGCTCGTTGGATCGCCTGCTCCAGCTCCGCTCCAGCCTTTGTCACGCGAAGTTGGGCGTCGATCCCCCCGCCTTCGGCTGTCATTGCCCGCATCGACTCGACCGTTTCCAGGGCGCGAGATCGCACCGCCACCAGAAGCCCGTCCCGGGAGTCCGCTCGTGCCGCGTCGATGAGGGCATCGAGGCGCGGCGCCAGGGTGTCAAGAACACCGAGCTCATAGGCGTAACCCCCCCGCGGGGGCGTCGTGCGGACGACCGAGGCAGCGGTCTCTTGATAGTGAGCCAACAGTGACTGCGCGTCGAGCCCGATGGTCGCCGGGTCAGGAGGGCGATTGGCGGCCAATCTGATGACCCCTGCCGCCCCGATGACGAGGGCCGCTCCCAACAGCCACTGCCACCATGAGGCGGTAGCCGCCCGAGCGCTTCCGCTGTCCGTCCCACTCGATCCGGTCGTCTCGGTGGTCTCGGTCACCGCTGTCGTGTCCGTCGAGTCATCTTCCGGGGGGTCAGTGGTCTCCCCAATCGCGTGGGATTCCTGATCCATCGCCGCAGTGCCGGCTTGACCTGGAGCTGCATGAGCTGTGAGACCGAACCACATCAGAGCGCAGGTGAGAAATGTGATCGAGAGCCGGGTCATCGGTGCCGACACGTCTGAAAGGCGCCCCACGCCGGTGGTGGTGGTCATGCTTGTACCTCCGGTCTCGCAGTTCGCCTTCACGAATCCGGCCCCGCGTCCGGGTTCACCATGTCGTCATCGGGCGAAGCGTCATCCCCCTTGGCTACCCAGGCTTCGGCCAATTCGATCGCCCCCCTTGTCGACTCTCCAAGCACGTCCGAGGCAACGACAACCTCGACCGGCCCGAGCAAGACCAGTCCGCCGGCCGAACGAATCCCACCGACAACTTCATGCTCCACCCCGCTCAAGAAGAGTCGGCCGCCATGCTGTGACAAACGGTCGGCGTATGAGGAGATCACCTCGATGGCGGTGGATGTCAGGGTCGTCCGACCGCGCAAGCGAAGCACGACGGCTGGTCCGGTGCTTCCGGTCGGGTCCGGTAACCGCGCTTCGAGGGTCTTCGCTCCTGCATAGAACAGGCTCCCGAACACATCGATGATCGTTACCTGCCTGTCACTCAGGACGGCTGGGGCCGGAGCAACCGTGAATCCCCCGTCCCGATTGCGAATCAGCTCCACGACTCGAAGATCCATGGCCTCCCGGTTGATCTGCAGCAGCAACGAGAGGGCCACGCCGATCCCCACGGCGGCAGCGATCGGAAGGAACAAGGTCGCTACGAACGTCGTGACGCCGGCGATGACCGAGTCCCACCCGGTACGGAGAACCAACAGCACCTGCGCAGGTTTAATAGAGCCAACAGCAGCGAACACCAATACCGCCGCCAGTGTCGTCATGGCCACGCGACCCACCAAGGTGGAAAACGCCACGAGGATGAGCATCATCCAGACTCCTGAGGCAATGGCTGCCCATCGACTCCTCGCCCCGGCGCTCACGTTGAGTGCCGTCTGACCGACCGATCCCCCGACCGGCTGCCCCTGGAACAGTGCGGCTGCCACGTTGCCGGCACCCTGGGCCAGGAAGTCTCGATTGGTGTCGGATCGAGTTCCGTCCAGGTTTGGGGCGGCCTCACTGACTCCCGAGCCTTGCACCAAGACGATGGCCGCTAGCGCGAATGCACCCGTGATGAGGCTGGGAGAGAGCATCCCCAGGTCCGGAAGCGCAGGCAGGGGGAGGCCTCGTGGGATTTCGCCGACATCGGCTACCAGTGTCATGTCGAACCCGAGGAGGGCTACCGCCGTCGATGGAATCACGAGTGCCCCCAGTGCGGCGATCGACGCGAACCTGCTCCTGCTGGCGGCTGCGACCACCGCCAGTGCGCCGAGCCCCGCCACCAACGTGACGATGTCGATCCGTCCGGGATGGGTGATCACGTCCAGGGCTTTCGCAAGGGCGAAGTCACCGTCGGCGTCGGCGCCCGTCAGATCAGGGATCTGACTGAACACGATGTTGGCGGCTACACCGGTCAGAAACCCGGTCATAACCGAGTGCGATACGAACCTGACATAACGGCCGAAGCGCAAGACACTCGCCACGATCATGAGTCCACCCGCGATCAGCGTGAGCAGAAACAACGCCGCGGGTCGATCCATCGGATCGAGGTCGACCATCACCGATCCGGCGGCAAGCGCCGCCGCGCTGGTGGTCGTGACCACGACCCGATTCGTGCTTGCGAAGAAGCCGCCGAAAATGGGACCGACCATGCTGGCATACAGACCATGGATCGGGTTGACGCCGGCGAGCACCGCCGCCGCCATCCCGTCAGGGACGCTTCCGATGGCTCCTGGCAGGCCGGCCAACGCTTCGGGGCGGAGCTCACCCTTGTCCGGCTTGATCGACACGCCCCATTGGCGGAAAGAGGCGAGACCGTCTGACAATCGCGCTTTCCAGTTGGCGCGTTCAGCCATGGTCAGGTCTCACTTTCGGTCACGCGTTTGCCCGAGAACTCTACCCGCTGGTCCTGGACACGTCACGGTGGGACTCCCACCGGAGAGTCGTTCGGAAACCTCACGGTTATGATCGACAAAACCGGAGAAGGATGTGGATTGGGCTATCTGCTGATGCGACTGGGATTGGCGATGGTGGCATTGGCGACCACCGTATGGCTCGTACCCGGTCTGACCTTCGACGGTTCGATCTGGGCGCTGGCGGGAATCGCCTTGATCTTCGGGATTGTCAACGCCATCATCCGCCCTCTTGCCCTCTTCTTGTCGGCGCCGCTCATTCTCCTCACGCTCGGCGTCGGGGCTCTGTTCGTGAATGGCCTGATGTTCTGGTTCGTGGTCTGGCTCGCCGATCCGGCCCGCCTGGACCTGGGATTGACGTCCGATGGCTTCTGGCCCGCCTTCTGGGGCGCCATCGTGATGGCCATCGTCGGTTGGCTGCTGGGGGCATTCGTGGACCGCAATCGGACCGTCGGCTGAACATGTGAACGGTGGCCCAGGCAGTTGGCGGAGGTCGGGTGCCCAACCTGAGAGGCGCGATGGCGGTTGGCTCCGGTCAGATGTCATCGCTGGGCTGAGACCCTTCGTTCGCAACCCCGGTGGGCTTGCGGAACAGCAGTGCCAAGCTCACCAGCGCCACCCAAACAGGGAAGACAAACGGCATGGGCTCGGAGAAGGTCACATCGACGACCATCACGATCCCCGCAAGAGCACCGAACGCGACCAGCCATCGGGGGAGAGCCCCCGTACGTCGTCCGAGGTTGGACGTCGCCAGAATGAACACCGCCCCGAGCCTGGGGGCTGCGATGCCGAGGATCCCTTGTCCCACCGAGCGCATGAGCCGGTAGGCGTCGGGGTCCGGCACTCGGTCGGTTTGTGTTGCCAACACCGCGGTGGCACCGTGGACGGCGGATCCCACCAGAAGCAACGCGGCGAGCACGAGTCCGCTGCCGAGGAACACCGTCGAGAAGAACTTGTCCTCTCGATCCCCGACTCGCCGGCGTATGACGGCGATGAACCAAAGGAACGCAATCACGCTCAACGGTGTGAGGTTCATCGCGATCACGAGCCGTGCCCTCGCATCGGGACTCGAGAGGAAGGCCGTGAGCACGTCATCGCCGGCGCTCAGTGGAGGTCGGTCAAGCTGTATCAGCGCCAGGCTGGCGGCCAGCAATCCCGCGTGCGCCAAGCCGGCCAGGGCGGCACTCTCTATCGACGCCGCTCTGCTTCGCCAGTTCTTGTTGACCGAGTCGACCATTTACTCAGATCATATGCGCGATCGCACATCGACGAGGCCGAACAGCGCGGCCGGGCTGTGCCCACGCTACATTGGCCGACATCGAAGTCGGCACGGCCTCGAGCGAGGCGGAAATGAGCCGGCGAGAGAGAGAAAGAGAGACTCGATGCCGTTGCTGGATCTGTTCTGGACGATGCTGATCTTCTTCCTGTGGTTTGCATGGATCATGGTGGTGTTCACCGTTTTGGTGGACATCTTCCGCAACCATCAGATGGGTGGCTTCGCCAAGGCGCTCTGGGTGTTCTTCGTGATCGTCCTGCCCCTGTTGGGTGTGCTCATCTATCTGATCGCCAACGGCGATGACATGGCACGACGCGGCCTCGAGGAAGCGCAACGACGTGACCAGGCCGCACGCGCCTACATCCAGGATGCAGCCGGCGTGTCCACCGCCGACGAGCTGCAGAAGCTCGGCCAGCTGCATTCAGACGGTCTGCTGACGGAAGCAGAGTTCGCCAGCCAGAAGGCGAGACTCCTGGCCTGAACCCCACTGAACCCAGATGCCGGAGCATGGCGCCCCGCTCGACGTGGGCGCCATGCTTTCGCCGGCAATGTGGCTGAAGTCCCAGGAGGCGTGGATGGTTCGTGCCGAGACGCTGCCCTCATGGCGACCGGGGCCGACTCGCCAGGCACTCCTGTCGTTTCTGGAAGCGGCCGAATCGGTTCCCATCGGGGAGCGGGTCGCTTGCTTCGACAATGATGGAACACTCTGGTGCGAACGGCCCAGGTATATCCAACTGGACTTCTTCCTCGATGCGCTTGGCGGTGCCATCGACGGGGATCCGGCTCTCCGCAACCGTCCTGAATTCGCCGCGTTGCTCGCTGAAGACCAGGCAGCGATCGCCGAGATCGGCCTCGAGCGTATCGGGCTGGCGTTGGCGGGCTTGTTCGAAGGGGTTCCTCCTCACACCTTCTGCGATCGAGTTCGCGAGTTCATGGATCGCACGGTCCACTCCGGCCTGGGTCTCCCTCTGAGGTCGGTCGTTTACCAACCGATGCTCGAGCTTCTCGACGAGCTTCGGCTGCGCCATTTCGCCATCACCATCGTCACCGGTGGGGGAACAGAGTTCGTCCGGGCGATCAGCGATGACCTGTACGGTGTCTCCCCCGAGGCGGTCGTCGGCACGCTGATCGAATACGAGTTCGGTCGCACTGCTGGCGGTGTCCCGTGGCCTCGCCGGACATCACGGATCGTCGGTGGCGCCAACGAAGGACCGGCCAAGGTCATCAACATCCAAACCCAGCTCGGACGCCGTCCGATCCTCGCCGGTGGAAACTCCGGAGGAGACCGTGAGATGCTCGAGTGGGCTTGTGGCGGAGACGGACCGGGCCTTGCCCTCCTCATCGACCACGATGACGAGCACCGGGAGTTCCGTTACACCAGCACGCCAGGGACGTTCGAGGACTCCGAGCCGATCACCGACACTGCGGCACGTTTGGGCTGGACCACGGTGAGCATGGCAAACGACTGGGACGTGGTGTTCTCCGAGCGGGGCTGAGCGACTCTCTTCTCTATCCGACCACGGATTCGTCAGAACGGGCCGTTGGGTCTCGAAGGTCTTCGTCGACGAAGTCGCGTTCCACGGCAGCGACCGCCGCAGCGAATGCCTCGGGGTCGGTGGAGCGGATCTTGTCGAGAATGACCGCGGCCATGCTCTCACCGACCTTGCCGCGCTCGGTGATCCACCGAGTACGACGCGACTCTTCGGTCTCGAGCGCCTTGACGATCGCCCGCTGGAGTTGTTCGGAGGCACCGAATCCGAGCACGGAATTGAAGAAGGGAACGAGATCGGCTCGGTAGTCGTGGCCTTCGGCGGCGAACACCCCGGGAACGACCCGGGCGGCGTTCTTGTTGTCGATCAGCCCTTGCACGAAGCTGGTGACGGGGATCCATCGCTGGGACTTCGGGACCGTCGGTGGTCGCTGGTCGGGGTCGGCCAGCCACCCGGGCGCTTGAACGGCGAGCGCCGGCCCGAACACCGCGACACCGTCGTTGTAGTGGGTGATCATGACGTAGCGGATCTGTTCTCGATCCGACTGGTCGAGGGCTTCCCATTCGGAGATGTCATTGAACACCCCGATGGTGGTGCGGTCCGTTTCGGTCCGTTCTGGGCCGAGCACCTGGTCTTTCCATTTGCTCTCCATCGGCGTGCCGATCCAGATGGCGTGGTCGA
>JAOUGY010000039.1 GCA_029865445.1 Acidimicrobiia bacterium
GTGCGGTTCCTCCCTGGGTGGGTAGCGTCGGCAGGTGCGGCCGGAGCCGAGTGGGCGGCGCGGATGCGGCGACGCCAGCCATCGGTGTGCCGGGAGATGGTCCGGACCATGCGGCATGGTCACGCCTACGACGGTTCCAGAGCCGAGAGCGAACTCGGCTTGTCCTACACCCCGGCCGTTGACCTCATGCACCGATTGCTGGCGTGGTTCGAAAGCGAAGGACTCTTGTAGGCCGGGCGCTCTACCCTCACAGGCATGAGTCGCTCGCCAGGAAACCACGTGTTGAAGGGCCGTCTCGTCATCTGCGATGAAGACCATCTCGAGTTCGAGGCGTTGATCGGCGAGGCCGCGATCTGTTCGACCGACGATCCTGGTGTGGTGGCGGACGCGGAGATCCTGCTTGCGTCTCCGAGGTTGGCGGCGAGAGCCTTTCACCGCATGCCGTCCCTGCGCTGGATCCAGTCGACGTGGGCCGGGGTGGACGCACTCGTCGGCGCGGGGATCCCCGAGTCGGTGACGGTGACCGGGGTGAAAGGCGTATTCGGCGTCCCGATGCGAGAGTTCGTGTTCGGCCACCTCCTGGCCCACACCCAGCGCATCGTGGATCGAGCGGCGGCGCGGTCGTGGGACTACACACCGCCGGCCCGTCTGGAGGGCTCGCGGCTTGGAATCCTGGGCACCGGTTCCATTGGTTCGGAACTGGCCCGGACGGGGAAAGGGCTCGGTCTGGAGGTGGTGGGTTGCAGCCGGTCGGGGGCTCTGGTCGACGGATTCGACACCGTGTTCGCTGTCGGCGACCGGTTCGAGTTTGCGGCCGACCTCGATCACCTGGTGTGTGTCCTCCCCGGAACGCCGGAGACCGCAGCGATCGTGGACGAAGCCCTGCTGGGTTGCCTCCGTCCCGGGGCCACGTTCATCAACGCCGGAAGGGGAGTGAACGCCGATCTCGTTGCCGTGACAAAGGCTCTCGCTTCCGGTCGGCTCTCCCTCGCCGTGCTCGATGTGCTGCCCGTCGAGCCGCTCCCCGACGGTGATCCGCTGTGGCAGGTGCCGGGTCTGATCGTCACCTCCCACACCGCGGCTTGGAGCCGGCCCTCGGACATCGCCCGGGTCTTCGTCGAGAACTTGGGGCGATGGCGTGCGGGACGGCCGTTCGGGGGTGTGATCGATCTCGAACGGGGCTATTGAGCCACGGCCGCGGGCTCCGGTTGGAGTGTCGCCTTCGGCCAGCGGCGGGCCGCTTCGGTGACGAGACCGGCAGCGAGCAACGATGCGGCCACCTCCGTCCCGAGAATGGCGTCCGAGGCACATGTCCGGCCCTCCGTCGTCGAGGATGTCGACGTCATGGAGATGGACCAACCCGATGCACCGTCGGCAACCCTGTTGCCCGCCGGGTCGATGCAGCTCGGGTCGTCGTGCACTCCAAGGGCCAGGAGCGGGAGCACCACGGTGGCGGCCAGGAGCGGCCGCTTCCAGCCGGCACCGAAGGGTTGGCCGGCGGCCCGGACCCGGTTCCTGTCGGCTCGCCACCACAGGTAGGCGGCGAGTAGCCAGGCGGGTGCGAGGATCGGTTGGAGCAGCGTGGCGAAGACCGCAGCCAAGCTCGCCACGGGAAGCAGCGTCGGACGCTGCCGCAGGGACAGGAGCGCGAAGACGCTCGGGAGGGAGAGTGCGGCTAGCGCGGCGAGGGGGGCGAACGGAGAGACGGTCGGGTCGACGTCGAAGCCTCCGATCACCAAGGCAACCACCAGACCGAGGAGGCCGATTGCAGTCACCTGGGTTGTCCGTCGGTTCGACCGGATTCGAGCGTATGTGTTCATGTCACGTTCCTTTGCAGGACCCACCGCCCCAGTTGTAGAAGTCGATGGCGAGTGTGGTGATGGTGTTGGTTCCGTTCTCGGCGGCGAAGGCGAGGATCTGATCGGATGGGCCGGTCACGACCAGCGCCGCCACCTTCGCTTCGTCGCTGGTGAGCCGGGACGATGCTTGTTCGAGTCGATCGATGTCCATCCGCGCTCCGCTTGCGATTTCGGGATGGTCGAGGAGGTTGTTCACCGCGGTGAGCGTCAGGTCCCGAGTGTCCGCGATCGATGCAGATCCGAAAGCCCCACCCGCCGATCCGCTGCCTCCCGACCCCTGACCCCAGTCACGGTCGGGCAGCACGCACAGCCCGTATCCGAACATGGCGTTCTCGGCGCGCCCGCTGGTGTCGACTCCGCCCGATACGTCAAACCCGGCCCACGTGAACGAGACGTCGAGATCGGTTGCGATCAGCGTTTGGGCCTCCTCCAACGTCAAGGGTCGGTCGAAGTAGGAGAACATCACGGTTGCCACGGTCCCATCGCCCAGCCGTCGCAGGACGTCGAGGGGATCACTCCCCGGAATGCCCCAGGAGAAATAGGGCGTGAGCGTGCCTCCGCGGGCGTCGCCGAATCCGATGGGACCGAGCCGGGAGTCGAGTACGCCGAGGGGCTCGACGTCGGTGCCGATCGGAAGCGAGAACTCGACGGTCGTCGTGCGGGCGAGCCAGCTGCTGTCGTAGGTGATCTCGCTGGCGACGGCACCGGGGTTGTTCAGGATGCCGAGATCCATCGTCGCCAGGGTTGCATCCTGGGCCCGGTCGCCGCGGTCGACCAGGAGCGGTCGGGCGATCAGGCCGACAACGAGCCAGAGTGTCATGTACGCGAACGCGAGGAGAGCGGCTGCCTCGATGATCGTCCTGATTGTCGAGCGCCGGATCGCTCGCCGCACCGCGGTCGCATCCATGCCCATCTCGGACGTCGCATCGAGGTCGACTGGGGCCACCTCATCGAGGATGGCCTGACAGGCGTCGCACCCGCTCACGTGCTGATCGACGATCCGGCGCGTCGCCGGGTCCAGGCTGTCGTCGACGAATGGTTCCAGGAGGTCCTGGATCTCGTTGTGGTTCACCGTGCATCCTCCTGGTAGATCGCTCGGAATTCGAGTCGGGCGCGGTGGATGAGGACGCGGGCGGCACCGGGCGTGATGCCCATGGCTTCCGCCACCTCGGCGCCGCTGAGGTCGAGCCGGTCGGACAGGACGAGAGCGGTTCGTTGTCGCTCCGGAAGTGCGTTGAGGGCTCGTTCCACGGCGTCGTGTTCTGCATAGTCGGCTTCTTCGACCGCTCTGTCGAGGCCTTCCTCGACCGGTATCGGGTGCCGGCGCCGTGTGTCGTCGAGGAACACGGTCCGGGCGATTGCGAAGAGCCAGGCGCGAGGACTGCCCCCGCGATACCCGCCCAGCGACCTGGTCGCCTTGACGAAGGTGTCCTGCATCAGGTCCTCCGCTCGCGCTCGATCGCGGGTGAGTGAGACCAGGAACGCGAACACGGCTTGTGAATGATCGCGATAGAAGGTCTCGATTGTCCGTGGAGCGTCCACACGTCTCCTGTCCTCCGCCAGTATCGATGTCGCATTGCGGAAGTGAGACGGACGAGGGCTCGGAAGTGTTACGCCCCCGCGGCGCAGCTCATCGGCGTTGGAGTTTGGCGAGCAGCCTCAAGATCTCGAGGTAGAGCCAGACGATCGTGACGAGGAGTCCGAACGCGGCGTACCAGTTCATGTAGGCAGGTGCCCCGCCCTTGACGCCACGCTCGATCAAGTCGAAGTCGAGCAAGAGGTTGAAGGCGGCGAGAACGATGACGCCGACGCTGAACAGGATCCCGATCGGTCCCGCATCCCACACGAACGGCATGGTCACGCCGAAGAAGGAAAGCCCGAAGCTGACCAGGTAGAAGAGGAAGATCGCACCGGTGGCCACCATCACGATCGATCTCATCTTCTCGGTGACGCGGATGGTGCGGGTGGCGTAGAGGACGGCCATGACCACGACGGTCAGGAACGTCCCGAGAATGGCCTGCGTCACGATGCCCTCGTAAGCGGTGGCGTACACCGCTGAGATGGCTCCGACCAGCGCCCCTTCCACCACCGCGTAGACCGGCGCTATGAACCGGGCCCACGGCGCCTTGAACGTTCCGAAGATGACGCAGGCGAGCCCCATAAGGAGCGCACCCAGCACCCATGTGGGGAATCGGCTTTCGTCGATGTCCACCTGGCTCCACCCCCAGGCAGCGGCGGGGGCGAAGAGGGCCAGAAGGATCAGCGAGGCGCGGGAGACACCCGAAGCAGTCATTCGATCGCCGGATACGATCGGTCCACTTCCCGTCGGGAAGCCTTTCGTGAGTACCGGGTTTGCCACGTGTGTCTCCTTTGGCCTGACGCGAAAACATCATCTCATATGGAGTGGAGAAGCGGCAGTCAGGGTGGGGGTCGGGTGTACCTGTTGCCGAGCGGGCTGACCCAGGTGTGGGAGCCGTCCGGATTCGATGTGTGCCGCCATCCGAGACGATGCCGGAGCACGTGGTCGTGGCGGCACAGTGCCACGAGTTGTTCGGGATGGGTGTCGCCACCGTCGACGACCTGGACTCGGTGATCGAGGTCGCACGCCGCCGCCGGCCTGCGACATCCGGGGAATATGCATGTGACGTCGCGAGCCTCGACGTGTCTGCGGGTGGCCCGATCTGGGCGTCGTTTCGTGGTGGAGGTGTGGATGATCGCCCCGTCACGGCCGGTGATCGTGGTGCGCCACTGTGAGCCATGGATCGAGGCGAGCTCGCGGCCCAGATCGGCGATGATCGGTCCGAAACCTTCGAGCTCGACCGCACGCTTGTCGAGTTCGAGCAAGGTATCGATGTCGATCCTGATGTCGACCGTGCCCACCTTCACCGACTTTCCGCCGGCGAGGAGGTCGAGGAAGACGTCGGCGCGGAGTTGGTCGATGGAGCGGATTTCACCGCCGGTTCTGAGCGACTTGGCGATCCGGTCGATGTGATCCATGACGGCGCCAACCCGCTCGGCCGCAAGGCCGGTGGCGATGATGGTCCCCGACCCGTCTTCCGACTGCGATGCCGAGACCATTCGGTCGTCTACCGCGGTCTGATACCGGCGTTCCGCGTCTTCGGGTTCGATGTCGATGCACTCCCTCCGAAGGCGGGCGCGCAGCTGCCCGGTGGTGAGGGTGGGAGCGTGCTCCAGGATGCCGGTGAGGACATTGCGGGCGACGCCGGTGTCCAGATGGGCCAGGCCGTCGACGATGACTCGCACCCGTGCCAGGTCGAGTCGCCCCTCAATCATCTCGTGGAACAGCCTCGGAAGGCGCTCGGTGACCTGATAAGCCAGCTCCAACTGGTGTTCAGCGGCACGGCGGGTGAGGGAGAGGGCGGCGCGGAGCTCGGATGCTGCACCTTCCATCGCCTCATCCAGCGGGAAGCCAAGGTCCTCGTAGGCGGAGACGACCCGCATGGTCGCCTCCAGCATCTGGGCGTGGTGGCGCGAGATCACCCCGACGTGAGCCTTCACGACATCGACGGCGAGGTCTGGATCGCGATGTGTCGGGGCCAGTCGGCATGGGTCGAGGCCGGGCAAGCGGACGGGTGACAGCGCAGCGCCATCGGTCCCGAATCCACCAGGCGGGGCCGGCGGATCGGCCGGAGGAGCGACTACTTGCCAGTCGATCATCACCACCAGGTCCGGATCGCAGCCGATGCTCCAGCCCTCGAGCCGGTCGACGGCGGCCAGCTGCTCGGGATCAACGATTCCGCCCTGTGCCAGGAGGTCTCTCACGTCGCCGGCGGTGAGCCCATCCCGTGGTCTGGTTGTGATTGTCGGCCCCGGGGTGCGGAGCCTTGTCTCGAACATGTGTTCGATCGTACCGGAGGGGTGTGACAGATTCCGTGACGCGAGTCTCCTCTCCGCTGACCTGTCTACTCTCGCCTGGTGTCCAGGCCACTCATCGGTATCAGCGCATGGCGGCGCACGCTGGCGACGTCGCTCGGCACGGGGCACCATCACACGATCGCCGCCGACAACACCACGGCGCTCGAGGCGTGCGGGGCGGCGGTGGTGGTGCTCCCCACACAGTCGCCAGAGGCGGCGGAGGCCGCCGTGTCCAGACTCGACGGAGTGGTGATCTCCGGTGGTGGAGACGTCGACCCGGCGACCTACGGGCACGAGAACTCTCGCTCCTCCGAAACCGACCCGGGCCGCGACCGCTGGGAGATGGCGCTCATCGCGGCCGCCCGCCGGGCTTCCAGGCCCGTGTTCGGCATATGCCGCGGGATCCAGATCGTCAACGTCGCCTTCGGAGGAACTCTCGATCAGCACGTCTGGGGCACGGATCACCATCCGCACCTCATCGTCTCCGAAGCCGGAGAGATCGTGGGCGCCGACCACACGGTGGAACTGCGCAACCCGAGCCGGCTCCACGACGCCTTCGGCCGGGACACCATCGTCGTCAACAGCTACCACCACCAAGCAGTAGACACGGTGGGCGATGGGCTCATCGTCACCGCCACCAGTCCCGACGGGGTCGTCGAAGCCGTCGAGAGCGACGACGGGCTCGTGACCGCTGTGCAGTGGCACCCCGAGCTGTTGGATAGCGATCACCACGGAGCGCTCTATCGAGCGGCGCTGTCGATCACGTGATCGATCGATTACCTGCCATGATCGGTGGATGGACCTCACACCTGACGATATCAACGACTTTGTTGCGCGGGAGTACCCCGCCGCCCACGGGGCAGGCATGCGGTGCACCGAAGTCGGGGAGGGGTTCGCGCTCGCTCACTGGCCCCACGACCGATCCCTCCTGCGGCCAGGCGGCCTGATCTCGGGGCCCACCCAATTCACGCTGGCAGATCTGGCACTGTGGTACCTGTCGTTCACCGTGCTCGGCCTCAAACCGATGGCCGTGACCTCGGACGTTCACATCACTTTCCTTCGGCCTGCGGCCGGAGGCGACCTACTGGCGCGGGCCGATCTGCTCAGAGCGGGAAAGACGCGGATCAGCGGCCGGGTGACGTTGTGGGTCGACGGGGCGCAGGAACGTCCTGTCTCGCACGCCGTCGGAACCTACGGGGTGCTGGCGTGACCCACGACGAAATCTCGGAGGCGGTCGCCCAGATCACCCGGACGATCCCGTTCAACCAGGTGATCGGCATCCGGGTGGAACGATTCGAGGTCGACCACGTGCAGGTGGCGTTCGACATGCGGCCTGAACTCGTCGGCAACATCCCCCGCAAGATCCTGCACGGGGGAGTGATCTCGGCGACGCTCGACCTGGTCGGTGGCGTGACGGCCTTGGCGTCGGTGATGCGCGACCGAGAGGTGTCGTCGATCGAGGAGGTCGGCGAGGTCTTCTCGAATTTCGGGACGATCGATCTCAGAGTCGACTACCTGCGACCGGGCGCCGGGGAGACGTTCGTGGCCACCGGTTACGTTCTCAGGGTGGGGCGCCGGGTGGCGGTGACCCGCATGGAACTGCACAACGAGACGGATGTGCTCATCGCGGTGGGCACCGGAACCTACATCACCGGCTGAGTCACCCACAGGCCTCTTCGAGAGCCGGCGCCAGCAGCCTGCCGGTATCGAGCCATCGTTCCATCCTCGACTCCTCGATCGGTCCCGATGTGGCTCCGTCGAGCGAGGCATATCGCTCGTTCAGATTGCTCCATTCGTTGAGTGCTGCACTCTCGCGACCCAGTGTCACGGCCGCTGCGACAGCCGCCACGGCATTGCGATCGATCTCTGCGTTGAACGCCGCCAGGTCGGCACCGGGAGCGATCGTCGTCGTCGGCCAGCCGGAAGCCAGCTCGCGCACGCCGGTGACGGCGAGGGCCTCCAGCGCTTTCGCCGCCGCCCGTACCTCGTTCGTGTCATCCGAGCATGCTGTCGCCGGAAACAGATACTGGGTGCCTTCGAGCTCCACCTCGAGGTCGAGGACGACGTCGCTGGCCCGAGGTGCGGTGGATCCGGTTGTGGCTGGGCCGATAGTGGCGGCGGTTGCCGGGGGAAGGGTCGACTCCGTCGTCTGGTCGGGCCCGCTTCGAGGTGGGGACGTCGTACAGGCGGCGGCGACCAGCAGCAGGACGATGCTGCGGTGGATCCTGGTCATTGGGTCCTCCCCCGGTTCGTTGGTGCCACGGTACCCATTCGACCGTGAAATCCGACCCGACTCACACCAGTGATCGGCCGATTGCCGGTGCCCCTGTGGCGGCCTCGGCCACCAGCTCCGCCAGTTCGGTCCAGTCGCCCGGGTCCACCCCGAGGGTCAGGCGGATGTGGGGTTCCGCACCGGGAAGTAGCTGAAATGGGGAACCGGGTGCAACCCCGATCCCGTAGGAGGCAAGCGCCACCATGGCGTCTCGCTCGTCGGCCACCGGGATCCACAGGTTGATGCCGTCGGTCCCCGACACGGCGATGCCGCGCTGGGCGAGTTCCTTGGTGAGAGCCACTCGGCGCTGTCGATACTCGACTCGGGCCCGGTCGACCGATTCGACGATGGTGGGGTCGGTCAACATGATGTGAAGAAGCCGCTGAAGGAGCCTGGAGGTCCACACCGGCCCGAGCCGGCGTCGCTCGACGACCGCCTCGACCAGTTCCCCGGGTCCGGCGAGAGCAGCGATCCGCAGGTCGGGTCCGTGCGATTTCGAGAAGCTCCGGATGTGAGCGACCCGATCGGGCGTGTGCGTTGCGAGAGTGATGGCATCGTCGGCGGCAAGGTCACCGGCGGAGTCGTCCTCGATGACGAAGAGACCGGGAATCTCGGACACGAAACGTTGAAGCATGTCGAGGCGCCTGGGGGAGGTGCTGACTCCGGTCGGATTGTTGGCGCGGGGCTGAAAGACGAGAACGGACGGCGCCTGGCGGGCCGCCTCGGTCAGACCTGATGCGTTCAGCCCTTCCGAGTCGAGAGGGACGGGGACGAGGCGACCGCCGTAGGTCTGAACGAGTTCTGCGATCGGGGGGAAGCAGGGATCCTCCACGATGACGGTTGCTCCCCGGCGCACAACCTGGGCCAAGACCCGGTCGAGCGCGTCGATGGCGCCGTTGACCACTGTGAGGGCTTCAGGCCGGAAAGGCAGACGGGCCCTGATGGCCGCCTCGAGTTCGGGAATCACCACCGGGCCCATGTAGCTCTCGGATGATGGTTCGCCGAGGCGGTCGAGGATGTGGCCGATGGTGGGGAGCAGGAGCGGGTCGGGCGTGCCGGTGGAGAGGTCGAGGCGATACCTCCCCGGCTGACCGGAGAGCCACGACCTTCGACGGGGGCCGGTGTGCTCGGTGACGAACGTGCCTGCGCGGCCTCTCGTTTCGATGACTCCGCCGGTGTGGAGCCGGCGCCACGCCGACGCCACGGTGGTTGGGCTGACCTCCAAGTGCCGGGCGAGTTGCCTCACGGTGGGGAGGCGCAGCCCCGCCTCGAGTGAGCCGCGGGCCACGAGATGTTCGATGGCGGCGGCGATTCCTCCCGCCGTCGGGGTCTCGACGGCTTCCGAGATGGTCTCGAGCACACCCCCAGACTACCTCACATTTGGTACAGAAAAGTAACAAACCCACTTTGTTCCACATGCAAAGGTTCAGATAGCATCGACGCATGGAGAGAGCGTGGATGCGCAACCGGCGGGTCCGGACCGTCTTCTCGTTCGTGGGCATCCTGGCGACGCTGGTCCTCCTGTGGGAGGGATACAAGGCCATGGGTGCGGCCACCGGCGGGACGTGGCCATTCACCGACGTCGAGTTGCCGATCAGAACGAACGAGCGATCGATGCCCCATGTGTGGGACATCGTGTCGACCCTGTTCTCCGAGGCGCAGCGGGGGCGCGACGAACTTCTCGTCACAGTCCTCCTGAAAGCGGCTCTGTTCACCTTCCGTTCGGCACTCATCGGATTCACCGTCGGCTCGCTGGTGGGCTTTGGGTTGGGGGTGCTCTTCGTCCGCTCGGGTCTCGCCGAACGGGGTCTGATGCCCTACGTCGTGGCCTCCCAGACCGTTCCCGTGCTGGCGATCGCACCGATCCTCGTCGTGTGGTCGGGGAGGCTCGACCTTCCGATCTGGGTTCCGGTGGGAGCCATCTCGGCCTACCTGGCCTTCTATCCGGTTGCGATCTCCACGTTGCGCGGGCTCCGATCGCCAGAGGCGACTTCATCCGAGCTCATGCGGTCGTACGCCGCGACCCCCAACCAGGTGTTGTTCAAGCTCCAGATCCCGGCCGCGATGCCGTACCTCTTCCCGGCGTTGAAGGTGGCGGCGACCGCGTCCATCATCGGAGCCATCGTGGGAGAGCTTCCTGCTGGGATCCGAGAGGGCCTGGGGCGAGCGATCCTGTCGTTTGCGTCCTCGTTCTCCAGCGCACCGGAGAAACTCTTCGCCTCGGTGCTCGTGGCGTCGCTGCTCGGAATAGTGTTCGTGGCGTTGGTGACTCTCGTAGAACGCCTCACGATCCCCGCCGGTAACCGGCTGGATCCCAACGAGCTGGCGATGGCCGGTCAGGGAGGCGCAGCATGAACACGTTGGAGCTCACGGGCATCACGATGGTGTTCAACCAGGGGGGTGCCAACGAGGTGACTGCACTCGACGGAATCGACCTCTCGGTGGCCCCGGGCGAGTTCATCTCGCTCATCGGACCATCGGGGTGTGGCAAATCCACGCTGCTCAGGCTCGTCGGAGACCTCCTGTCGCCCACGTCGGGGACGGCCCAGGTCAACTCGAAGACGCCGCACCAGGCCCGTCTCGACCGCGACTACGGCATGGTCTTCCAGTCGGCGACGCTGCTCGAGTGGCGGAGGATCGCCGAGAACGTCGAGCTGCCGCTCGAGGTGATGGGCGTGGCGAAAGCGCAGCGTGAGGCCACTGCACGCGAGATGCTCGAACTCGTGCAACTCGAGAAGTTCTCCGACCACTACCCGTGGCAGCTGTCGGGGGGGATGCAGCAGCGAGTCGCCATCGCCCGCGCTCTCTCGTTCAAACCCTCGATCCTGTTGATGGACGAGCCGTTCGGGGCTCTCGACGAGATGACCCGTGAGCGCATGCAAATGGAACTGCTGCGCATCTGGGAGGAGACCAATACCACCATCGTCTTCGTCACCCACTCGATTCCGGAGGCCGTGTTCCTTTCGACCCGAGTCGTGGTGATGTCGCCCCGGCCAGGACAGATCTCCGACGTCATAGACATCGATCTTCCCCAGCCTCGGGTGTTCGAGACCCGAGAGGACACGAGGTTCTTCGAGCTCCTCACGAAGGTCCGCGAGTCCCTGCGGAAGGTCGAAGGAGAAGAGCCCGGCGCATGACTTCGGATCGCCTTCACAAGTACGGGCCGGCGATCGTTTTGTTCGTGGGCGCACTCGCGGTGTGGGAGGGAGCGGTGCGAGTCTTCGACATCCAGGGATTCATCCTTCCTGCGCCGTCGGCGATCGCGGCCACATTCGCGTCGCAGTGGTCCGAGTTGTGGCCGGCCGGGCTCGGTACGTTCCTGTCGGCGCTGGGCGGTCTCGCGCTCGGATCGGTGGTGGCGTTTCTGGCTTCGCTCAGCGCCGCTCGATGGACTGCCGTACGCGACGGTGCCATGCCCCTCGCCATCGCCGCCAACTCGACCCCGATCATCGTGCTCGCCCCCATCGCCAATGCCTGGTTCGGCCTCCTCAACCCGTTCGGCACCATCGCCGTGGTTGCCGTCCTCGTGTTCTTCCCGATCATGATCAACCTCGTACGAGGGCTCACGTCGGCACCGGCCACCCAGGTAGAGCTGATGAGGTCGTACGCCACGCCGAGCCGCACGGTGCTGGCGAAGCTCCAGATGCCGTCGGCGTTGCCGTACCTCTTCTCGGCCATGAAGGTGGCGGTTGCGCTGAGTGTGATCGGTGCGATAGTCAAGGAGTACTTCGGTGGCCCTCAGGATCGGCTCGGTCAGTACATCACCTTGAAGGCGGGCCTGTTCCAGTTCGAGGAGGCCTGGGCGGCGATCGTGCTCGCCTCGGCGTTCGGCATCCTGCTCTACACCGTTGTCGTGGCGCTGGAGCGGCGGGTGATGCCGTGGCACGTGTCGGTGCGGAGCGCATCGTGAGATTTTCGGCGGATCGACGCCGAAGAAGGGGAGCCGTCATCGGGCGGCCCATACACCACAGGGAGGACGAGATGATGAAGAAGAGTTGGCGCCTCTTGGCCGTACTGGCCGTGCTGGCGCTCGTCGTCGCGGCATGCGGAGGCGAGGCGGACGGAGAGGGAACCGATGAGACGAGTGCCACGACTGCAGCCCAAAACGGGGACGCATCGGGGGGCGATCTCACGCCCGTGAGTCTGCAGCTGCAGTGGTTCGCCCAGGCCCAGTTCGCCGGGTACTACGCGGCGGTCGCCGAAGGGTTCTACGCGGAAGAGGGCCTCGACGTGACGATCCTCGAAGGTGCGGTCGACATCGTCCCCCAGCAGGTGGTCGCCACCGGCGGAGCCGAATTCGGGATCGCCTGGGTACCCAAGGCCTTGGTTTCCAACCAGGAGGGTGCCGGTCTCGTCAATGTGGGTCAGGTGTTCCAGCGGTCGGGCACGCTCATGGTGTCGTGGGCCGACTCGGGCATCACCGAGCCGGCGGACTGGGCCGGCAAGACGGTGGGCAACTGGGGATTCGGCAACGAATACGAGCTCACCGCGGCCATCGAGCAGTTCGGGGTCGAGGGCGTGAACCTCGTGTCTCAGAACTTCGACATGGAAGGCCTGCTCACTCGGGAACTCGATGCCGCAGAGGCGATGATCTACAACGAGTACGCCCAGGTCCTGGAAGCGGTCAATCCCGACACCGGTGAGCTGTACCAACCCGAAGACCTCAACGTGATCGACTTCAACGAGGTCGGGACCGCCATGCTCCAGGACTCGATCTGGGTCACCGAGGACTACGTCGCCAACAACGGCGACACCATCGAGGCGTTCCTGCGGGGGACGTTCAAGGGGTGGATCTTCTGCCGTGACAACGCCGATGCCTGCGTTCAGCACGTGCTCGACGCCGGGTCGACGCTGCTCACCGGGCACCAGACGTGGCAGATGAACGAGATCAACGCCCTGATCTGGCCGTCGGCCGGTGGGATCGGCGTGATGGACAAGGCACTGTGGGATCAGACCGTCGAAGTGGCCACCACCCAGATCCCCGAGCTGGCCGGAGTGTCGATCCCCGAAGGCTCGTACACCACCGAGTTCGCAGAGGCGGCGGTCGCCGCCCTCAACGACGCGGGTCTCGACACCGCGGGGGCGAACTTCACCAAGGCCGAGGTCACCGTCACCGAAGGCGGCGAGTGATCCGATGACGACGTCGGGGGGCGCCACAAGGCGCCCCCCTACACAACGGAGAGGAGTTGATCGTGGCGAACATCGTACGAGCAGCCATCGTGCAGACCGAATGGACCGGCGACAAAGAATCCATGATCACCAAGCACGAGGGCTTCGCTCGGCAGGCCGCCGAGCAGGGCGCTCAGGTCATGTGTTTCCAGGAGTTGTTCAATGACGCCTACTTCTGCCAGGTGCAGGACGAGGTGCACATGGACAGCGCCGAGCCCGTGCCCGATGGACCCACGGTCCAGCGCATGCAGGCGCTCGCCAAAGAAACCGGCTTGGTGCTCGTGGTGCCCATCTACGAGAAAGAGGACGACGGATTCCTCTACAACACCGCAGCCGTCATCGAGCGCGACGGCACCTACCTCGGCAAGTACCGAAAGACCCACATCCCCCACGTAGGTGGGTTCTGGGAGAAGTTCTACTTCCGTCCCGGAAACATGGGCTATCCAGTCTTCGACACGTCGGTGGGGCGGGTGGGGGTGTACATCTGTTACGACCGCCACTTCCCCGAAGGCTGGCGGGCACTCGGGCTGGGCGGCGCCAAGATCGTCTTCAACCCGTCGGCGACCAGCCGCGGGCTGTCGATGTACCTCTGGAACCTCGAGCAGCCGGCGGCGGCCGTGGCCAACGAGTATTTCATCGGCGCCATCAACCGGGTGGGCAAGGAGCCGTTCGGGAGCAACGACTTCTACGGCTCGTCGTATTTCGTGAATCCCCGGGGCCAGATCGTGGGAGACCAGGCGTCGGACACCGACGAGGAACTGGTCGTACGCGATCTCGACCTCGACATGATCGACGAGGTACGCAAGGTGTGGGCGTTCTATCGCGACCGCCGGCCGGACGCCTACGACAAGCTCGTGGCTCCCTGACAAAGAATGACCGAAACCAGAAGGTGAAACATGGGTAAACATGCCGACTTGCTCGCTCGCCACCGGCGGGTACTCCCGTCGTGGATGGTGCTGTACTACGACGAGCCGATAGCGCTCGTGGACGGCAAGGGGCGCCACGTGATCGACGCCGAGGGCAACGAGTACCTCGACTTCTTCGCGGGCATCCTCACCACGATGACCGGATACAACGTTCCCGAGGTCGTGGCAGCCATCAAGGCGCAAGCCGACAAGATGCTGCACACCTCCACGCTGTATCTGATCGAGAACCAGATCGAGCTGGCCGAGAAGATCGCGGACCTGTCCGGCATCCCCGACGCCAAGGTCTTCTTCACGAACTCCGGCACCGAGGCCAACGATGCCGCTCTCATGCTCGCCACCCAACACCGGAAGTCGAACCAGGTTCTGGCCATCCGGGGCAGCTACCACGGCAAGTCGCACTCGACGGTTGCGATCACGGGTCAGAAGAACTGGTCGGCGACGAGCCTCTACCCGTTCAATGTGGCGTACGTGCACGGTGGCTACCGTTACCGGTCGCCCTTCGGGCACCTTTCGGACACCGACTTCACCGCGGCGTGCGTGGCAGATCTCGAGAACATGCTCGAGGTCGCCACGGCGGGAGATGTCGCGTGCATGATCGCCGAGCCGATCCAGGGGGTCGGCGGGTTCGTCACCCCACCCGACGGGTTCTTCGGCGCCATGAAGGAGGTGCTCGACCGTCACGGAATCCTCTTCATATCCGACGAGGTCCAGACGGGGTGGGGGCGGACCGGTGAGCACTTCTGGGGCTACCAGAGCCACGGCATCACCCCCGACATCCTGACCTTCGCCAAGGGTCTCGGGAACGGCCTGGCCATGGCCGGTGTAGTGGCGCGGGGAGACCTGATGGACTCGCTCCCCGCCAACTCCATCTCCACCTTTGGCGGCAACCCGCTGTCGACCGCAGGGGCACTCGCCAACCTGCGATACGTGATCGACCACGACCTGCAGACGAACGCCTACAAGGTGGGTAACCACCTCCGCAATCGCATCGACGGCTTGGCCGAACGCTCAGACCTCATAGGTGAGGTCCGGGGCAAGGGCCTCATGATGGGTGTGGAACTGGTCAAGCCCGGTGGCAAGGAGCCGAACGCGGCCGCTGCGGCTGCGGTGATGGAGCAGGCCCGGAAAGAGGGCTTGCTGATCGGGAAGGGCGGGTTGTATGGCAACGTCCTCCGGATCGCTCCGGCGCTGACGCTCACGGAAGACGAAGCCGACGCCGGATACGCCATGCTCGAGGCGGCGATCGCCAGGTCGGAATGAAAGCGCGGTCCGGCGGCGAACACCGCCGGGCCGCTGCGACAATCGAGAGACAAGACGACAACACAGACACCGAGGAGGCAGCACATGCGAACGCTCATCCAGAACGGCACCGTCGTGACCCACGCCGGCCGAGTAGGAGCCGACATCCTCATCGAGGGTGAGGTGGTGGTCGCCATGGCTGCGCCCGGATCCCACGACTGGACCGCCGACAAGGTGATCGATGCCGCCGGCAAGTACGTGTTCCCCGGTGGCGTGGATGTGCACACCCACATGGAACTCCCGTTCGGAGGCACGTACGCATCCGACGACTTCGAGACGGGAACCCGCGCCGCGGCGTGGGGCGGGACCACCACCATCGTCGACTTCGCGGTCCAGACGATCGGTGAGCCGATGATGGACGGCTACGAAGCCTGGCGGGCCAAAGCCGATGGACGGTGTGCGATCGACTACGGGATGCACATGATCGTCTCCGACGTCAACGACCAGTCGTTGAAGGAGATGGACATCCTGATGGGCGACGGCGTGACCAGCTTCAAGCTCTTCATGGCCTATCCCGGCGTCCTCTACTCGAACGACGGGCAGATCTTCCGGGCCATGCAGAAGGCGTCCGAGAACGGCGGCACGATCATGATGCACGCCGAAAACGGCATCGTCATCGACGTCCTGCGGGAACAGGCCATCGCCAAGGGTCAAACCGATCCGATCTACCACTCGACCACCCGACCGCCGATCACCGAAGCCGAAGCGACCCACCGGGCCATCGCCTACGCCGAGTTGGCGGGATGCCCGCTGTATGTCGTCCACATGTCCGCCAAAGAGGCGGTGGCGGAGGTGGCCGCAGCCAGGGACCGGGGGTCGAACGTGTTCGGTGAGACCTGCCCGCAGTACCTGTACCTCGGGTGGAACAACCTGAAGGAGCCCGGGTTCGACGGAGCCAAGTACGTGTGCTCCACTCCGGTTCGGAACTGGGAAGAAGAGCATCAGGAGTGGCTGTGGAAGTACCTCGCCACCAACGACCTCCAGGTGATCTCCACCGACCATTGCCCCTTCTGCATGAACGATCACCCCACGCTCGGGACCCAGAAGCGCCTCGGCGAAGGCGACTTCACCAAAATCCCCAACGGCCTGCCAGGCGTCGAAGAGCGGATGCGGCTCATCTACGACGGCGCGGTCAGCGACGGCCGGATGAGCCTGGAGCGATTCGTCGAGGTGTGCGCCACCACACCCGCAAAGATGTTCGGTATGTACCCCAAGAAGGGAACCATCGCCATCGGCTCCGATGCCGACATCGTGATCTGGAACCCCGAAGTCACGTCGATGATGTCGGTGGACGTCAACCACATGAACGTCGACTACTCGTGCTACGAGGGCAAAGAGGTCCAGGGCAAGATCGAACTGGTCATGTCGCGAGGCAACGTGCTGATCGAAAACGATACATACCTGGGCAAACCCGGCGATGGCCGGTTCATCGAACGAGACACCAACCAGTACCTGATCTGAGGACGAGAAACATGATCACACATTGGATAGGCGGGAAGCCGTCGGAGCGAAGCCCGGAGCGGACCGGGCCCGTGTACAACCCGGCCACCGGTGAAGTGGCCAATCAGGTGGCGATGGCCTCGGTGGCCGACGTCGACGAGGCGGTGGCGGTCGCCAAGGCTGCGTTCCCCGACTGGCGCGATGCACCCGTGACCAAGCGGCAGCGGGTCATGTTCGCCTTTCGCCAGCTCGTCGAGGACAACCGTCACGACATCGCCAAACACCTCACGTCCGAACACGGCAAGACCACCGACGATGCGCTCGGTGAGGTCCAGCGCGGCCTCGAAGTCGTGGAGTTCGCGTGCGGCATCCCCCAGCTCCTGAAGGGGGAGTACTCGGAGCAGGTTTCCACCGGAGTCGACACCTTCACCATGCGCCAGCCGCTCGGCGTGGTGGCGGGCATCACGCCGTTCAACTTCCCGGCAATGGTGCCCATGTGGATGTTCCCGATGGCGATCGCCTGCGGGAACACCTTCGTGTTGAAACCGTCCGAGAAGGACCCGTCGGCATCGGTGCTTCTGGCCGAGCTGATGGCCGAGGCCGGATTGCCCGACGGTGTCTTCAATGTGGTTCACGGCGACAAGGTGGCAGTGGATCGGATCATCGAGCACCCCGACGTCGCCGCGATCTCGTTCGTCGGTTCGACACCGATCGCCCGCTACATCCACACCAACGGAACCGCCCACAACAAACGCGTGCAGGCGCTCGGTGGCGCCAAGAACCACATGGTCGTGCTCCCGGACGCCGACATGGACCTGGCTGCCGATGCCGCCGTGTCCGCCGGGTACGGGTCGGCCGGAGAGCGGTGCATGGCGATCTCTGTCGTCGTGACCGTCGGCGACGCAGCCGACAAGCTCATCCCCAAGGTGCAGGAGCGGATCGGCAAGCTCAAAGTGGGCGCCGGACACGAGCCGGGGATGGAGATGGGTCCGCTGGTCACAGGAGACCATCGCGACAAGGTCGTCGGATTCATCCACAAGGGCGAGGCCGAGGGGGCCAGCCTCATCGCCGACGGGCGAGGCTACGCACCGGCCGGGTACGAGGACGGGTTCTTCGTAGGTCCCACCCTCTTCGACCAGGTGACCCCCGACATGGAGATCTATCGCAACGAGATCTTCGGGCCGGTCCTCGGGGTCGTCCGGGCCGAGCACTACGAAGACGCCATTCGGATGATCAACGACAACCCATACGGCAACGGCACCGCCGTGTTCACCAACGACGGGGGAGCTGCCCGGAAGTTCCAGAACGAGATCCAGGTGGGGATGGTCGGCATCAACGTGCCGATCCCGGTGCCGCTGGCGTTCTACAGCTTCGGTGGGTGGAAGGATTCGATCTTCGGTACCCACGCC
>JAOUGY010000310.1 GCA_029865445.1 Acidimicrobiia bacterium
GCTCTCGGCTCTGGAACCGTCGTAGGCGTGACCATGCCGCATGGTCCGGACCATCTCCCGGCACACCGATGGCTGGCGTCGCCGCATCCGCGCCGCCCACTCGGCTCCGGCCGCACCTGCCGACGCCACCCACCCAGGGAGGAACCGCACCGAGAGTTGACGGCCGAGTTGATGCTCGAGCAAGTCCACGGCCTCGGTCATCGTCACCGTGAACGAGTTCAGCAGATAACGCTGACCCGGTACACCCCGCTCGGCGGCCGCGATGTGGCCTCGGGCGCAGTCGTCGATGTCGACGATCGACACCCGCGTGTCGACGAGGAACGGCAACTTGCCCCGAACGAGATCGAGGATGATCTTGCCTGTCCCCGAGGCCCGGCCGGGGCCCTGTACCGAAGACGGGTTCACGCACACCACGTCCACGCCCTTCTGGGCGAGCACCGCCTCCTCGGCGAGGTGTTTCGAGCGCTCGTAGTCGGAGAGGTACCAACCCCGGTGGACCGATCGCTCCGTCCCGACCTCTCCCCTGGCCTCCCCCAGCGTCGCGGCCGACGAGGTGTACACAAGCCTCTGCACGCCGGCGGAACGAGCCGCAGCCAGAACGTTGAGTGACCCTTCGATGTTTGCCTCGAGCATCGGGGCCGGGTCCTTCACGCACATCGAGTTGACACCGGCGACGTGGTACACGAGGGCTACCCCCTCCATGGCCGCCTCCAACGCGCTTCGGTCGAGAATGTCACCTCGAACCGGCTCCGAGCCCATGGCGCGCAGCACAGAGTCCGACGTCTCGCTCCGACTCAGCGTGCGGACCCCGTCATCACCCTCCACGAGGTGGCGGACCAGGGCCGACCCGACAACACCCGACCCCCCGGTGACGAGGATGGTCATCGATCAGACCGCGGCACCCGAGCGCGCCTCGCGTACGTGTGCCCAGAAGCCGGCGACGTACTGCCACGCCGACACGATGGTCAACACGACGGCCGCCAGCATGAGCCATTGGTCGAAGTAGAGCCCACCGAAGGGAGCCCCGAAGCGGATGAAAGCAAACCCGATAGCCACGAACTGCGCCGTCGCCTTGATCTTCCCCCATCGGGAAGGGCTCACCGTTCCGCCGCCGAGCGCGACCAGTCCCCGCAGCGCCATCACCACAAACTCGCGCATCACGATCACGAGCGCCGCCCAGATTGACACACGGTCGATGGACACCAGGGCGAGCAGGCTTCCGGTCACGAGCAGCTTGTCGGCCGTGGTGTCGAGGAAAGCGCCCAGCACGCTCGTGAGATTCCACCTGCGGGCCAGATATCCGTCGAAGAAGTCGGTCAGCGCGGCTACCGAGAAGAGAACGCACGCCGCCACGAGACGGCGCGTCTCGTTGCCCTCACCGATGGTGAGAGCCATGACCACCGGCACCAAGACGATCCGGCTGAGAGCGAGCAGGTCCGGGAGTGAGATCAGCCAACCTCCTGCTTCGGATCATACAACCGGCAGGATGCATCGCCGGTTGTCACCGAGTTTGGCTCCCATCCAACGCTCTGTAACTTGTTCGGCATGGCGCAGCAGCTGCCGCTCTGGACCCATTCGTCGCCAAGACTCGACGGCTCGTTCGATGTCGTCATCATCGGCGGCGGGATCACCGGCGTGGGGTCGGCGCTCGACCTCTCTGCCCGAGGACTGTCTGTGGCGCTGGTCGAGCAGTCCGACTTCGGCAACGGCACCTCGTCGCGATCCACCAAACTCTTCCACGGCGGGATCCGCTACCTCCCGCAGATGCACTTCCACCTCGTCTCCGAGGGGCTGAGAGAACAGAAGATTCTCGCCCGAATCGCCGATTTCTTGTTCAGCCCTCTCGAGTTCGTGCTGCCCCTCTACGAGCAGTACTCGTTTGCCGATGCCCCCGCCTGGGCGGCCCGCGGATGGAAGGCACCTCTCGCCCTCCGCGCCGGTCTCAGCGTGTACGACGTGCTCGGTGGTGTGGGCCGCCCGGGACACCGCCACCGCCGCCTCGACCGGGACGCTCTCCTCGACCTCATGCCCCGCCTGCGACCGAACGGCCTCAAAGGCGGCTTCGTGTATTCGGATGCCCAGACCGACGACGCCCGGCTCGTCATCTCCGTTTTGAAGACCGCCGTCCGTCGATTTGGTGTGGTGGCCGCCGGGCGGACACGCGCCGACGAGGTTCGGCCGACAGGAGCCGGTTACGAGGTCGACGTGACCGATACCGACACGGGAGCCCGCCACACCGTCCGGTGCAGATCCGTGATCGCCGCCACGGGAGCCTTCGCACCACCGAGGAGCGAGACCCGCCTCCTCCTCTCCAAAGGCGTCCATCTCATCTCCCCACCGGAGGTGCTCGATCTGGCCGGGAAGGCACTCGTTCTCCCGGAGACCGATGACGGGCGCGTCATGTTCTGTGTGCCCTGGCTCGATCACGTGATGATTGGGACCACCGACACCCCCTACGCCGGGGACCCCGCCCACCCGCGACCCGATGCGGAGGACGTCGCCTACCTCACCAGGCACGTGGAGCGTTATCTCGACGTCCAACTCGACACCGTTTCGTCGTTCGCCGGCCTGCGAGCTCTGGCCGATACGGGAGCCGGATCCACGGCCCGGGCGTCGCGGGAGCATGCCATCGCCGAACCTCTCCCCCGCTACTTCACCGTTGCCGGCGGGAAACTGACGACGTATCGCAGGATCGCGGCCGAGGTGTCCGACAGGGCGGCTTCCTCCATCGGCTGCGACGTTCGATCGTCGACGGCCTCCGTTCCGCTGGTGGGTTCCGGTGTGTCGCCGGCTGCCCTGACCCGCCGACTCGAAGGTGCGGGGGTCGCACCCCCGGCGGCGAGTGCCGTGGTATCGCGGTATGGGTTGGAGGCGGAGACGATTGCTCGGCTCTGCGAGGAGGACTCATCGCTCACCCATCTCCTGGGCGACAATCGCACGACGCTCGCCGACGTCACCTACGCCGTCCGATACGAAGCGGCGTCGAAGATCTCGGACGTTGCGCTCCGCAGAACCCGACTCGGGTGGTTCACGCCCGACCATGGACGGAAGGACGCTCGAGACATAGCCCGGGTGATGGGCAACGAACTTGGGTGGGACGATCGAAGGACCGTCGCCGAACTCGAAGACTTCGAGACGGAACTGGTCGCCGAAGGGCTGTAGGCCGCCCAGTCCGAATCGGCATCCATGACCTCTCGAGGTGTCTCCCTCAGGTGTTCCAGTCGAGCGTACGCTGCACCGCCTGTGACCAGCGGGTGCTCAAGCGGATCCGCTCGTCCTCGGGCATCGTCGGGATCCACCGCCGATCCTCCCCCCAATTGGCGGCGAGGTCGTCGAGCGTCCGCCACACGCCGGTGGCCAAGCCGGCCGCATAGGCCGCGCCGAGCGCAGTCGTCTCCGCCACGGTGGGACGTACCACCGGCACGCCCAACAAGTCCGCCTGAAACTGCATGAGCAACTCGTTCTCCACCATCCCGCCATCGACTTTCAGTTCGTTGAGATCGACCCCGGAGTCGGCATTCATCGCCTGGAGCACCTCCCGTGTCTGGAAGGCGGTTGCTTCGAGTGCCGCCCGGGCGATGTGTCCCTTGGTGGCGAAACGGGTGAGACCGGCCACCACGCCCCGAGCGTCCGCCCGCCAGTGCGGGGCAAACAACCCGGAGAAGGCGGGCACGAAGTACACATCACCGTTGTCGTCGACCGACCTGGCCAGAGCCTCCACGTCCGATGACGCCTCGATGATTCCGAGGTTGTCGCGCAGCCACTGGACCAGGGCTCCGGCGATCGCTATAGAGCCCTCTAGCGCATAAACGGGGTCCTGGTCGCCGATCCGGTACGCGACGGTGGTGAGGAGGCCATTTCGCGAGTGCACGAGTTCGGTGCCGGTGTTGAGCAGCATGAAACAACCCGTTCCGTAGGTGTTCTTTGCATCACCGGGAGCGAAGCACGTCTGTCCGAACAGAGCAGCTTGCTGGTCACCGAGGATGCCGGCGATGGGAACATCCGCCAGCGGACCGGTTCCTTCACCCACCACACCCGACGACGCCACGATCGACGGCAGCATCGACCGGGGTATCCCGATCTCAGCGCACAACTCGGAGTCCCAGTCCAGAGTCTCCAGATTCATCAACATGGTTCGCGAGGCATTCGTGACATCGGTGACGTGCACCGCTCTTCCGGTCAGCTGGTACACGACCCAGCTGTCGATCGTCCCGAACATGAGATCGCCGGCCTCACCGCGCCGCCGCAACTCGGGCTGTTCGTCGAGCAGCCACCTCACCTTGGGACCCGCGAAATACGTGGCGAGCGGCAAACCCGTCTTCGCCCGGAAACGATCGGGCCCGCCGTCGGCTGCCAGGCGCCGGCACAACTCATCGGTTCGCGTGTCTTGCCATACGATGGCGTTGGCGACCGGTTCGCCGGTGGTTCGATCCCACACAACTGCGGTCTCCCGCTGGTTGGTTATCCCCACGGCGGCGATATCGGAGGCGGTGAGGCTCGCCTTGGCGAGTGCACCTT
>JAOUGY010000040.1 GCA_029865445.1 Acidimicrobiia bacterium
TTAGCCTCTCGGCGGATGCGATACGACCACACCGAGATCGAGCCGAGGTGGCAGGAGACTTGGGATCGAGAGGGGCTTTATCGCGCCTCGGTCGATTGGTCCCGACCAAAACACTACGCCCTCACCATGCTCCCATACCCGTCCGGCGACCTGCACATTGGTCACTGGTACGCGATGACTCCCTCGGATGCTCGGGCCCGCTTCATGCGGATGAAGGGATACAACGTGTTGTTCCCGATGGGCTTCGACGCGTTCGGTTTGCCCGCCGAGAACGCTGCCGTGCAAAGGGGCATACACCCGGCGACATGGACCTGGGACAACATCGAGCGGATGCGCCGCCAGATCCGCTCGATGGGGGCGATGTTCGATTGGGACCGGGAAGCGGTCAGTTGTGAACCGGCCTATTACCGCTGGACCGAGTGGCTTTTCCTGAAACTGTGGGAAAACGGCATCGCCTATCGGGGAGAGGCGATGGTCAATTGGTCCCCGACGCTGCAGACCGTCCTGGCGAATGAGCAAGTCATCGATGGGAAAGACGAGCGTACCGGACAGCCGGTGGTGCAACGGATGATGGAGCAGTGGTTCTTCTCGATCACCCGATACGCGGACGAACTGCTGGTGTTCGACGGAATCGACTGGCCTGAGCCGATTCGCACCATGCAGACCAATTGGATCGGCAGGTCCGAAGGGGCACGTGTTCGCTTCGGAACCGCCACCGGCGACGACATCACGGTTTTCACCACCCGGCCCGACACCCTGTGGGGCGCAACCTTCATGGTGCTCGCCCCCGAACACCCGCTGGTCGACAGACTCACCACCGACGATCGCAGGGCTGAGGTCGAGCGCTATCGGGGTGCGGCCAGCCGCCGCACCGAACTCGAGCGGCTGGAATCGGAGGCAGACAAGACCGGCTTGTTCACAGGGGGATACGCCGTCAACCCGGTCAACGGAGAAGAGATCCCGGTCTGGATCGCCGATTACGTGTTGATCTCGTACGGCACGGGGGCGATCATGGCCGTCCCCGCGCACGACCAACGGGACTTCGAGTTCGCTCGAAAGTTCGGGCTCACCGTGAAGCCCGTGATCCACCCGGAGGAATCGGCCGCCCTCGACGGAGCGTCCATGACCGAGGCGTACGTGGGGCCGGGCCGAATGGTCGACAGCGGCGCCATCGATGGTGTCGCCACCACCGATGCCAAGGGTCGAGCGAATCCGTCGATCGCGGCTGCCATCGACTGGCTCGAAGAGCATGGCGCTGGTGACGAAGCAATCGTGTACCGGCTGCGGGACTGGCTGATCTCGCGGCAGCGCTACTGGGGCGCACCCATCCCGGCGTACCACGTCGATGGTGGTCTCGTCGCCGTGCCGGAGTCCGAGCTCCCCGTGGTGCTGCCCGAGGATGTGGAGTTCGACGGCCGCAGCCCATTGGGATCCCATCCCGACTTCGTCGACGCCACCGCACCCGGCGGACATCCAGCTCGACGTGAGACCGACACCATGGACACGTTCATGTGCTCGTCGTGGTATTGGTTCCGCTATCTGTCACCCCGATACGAAAAAGGGCCATTCGACCCCGAGGAAGCCGCGTACTGGCTCCCGGTGGATCTGTACACGGGCGGTTCCGAACACGCCGTGATGCATCTCCTCTACGCCCGGTTCTTTCAGAAGGCGATGCGCGACATGGGTCTCTTCGACGAAGTCGCCGCTGTGGCCTCAACTCATGGGCGGGACGCAGACGGATTGTTCGACGAGCCGTTCATGATGTTGAGGAATCAGGGTCAGATTCTGGGCGAGGAACGATCCGGCGATCGTGTCGCCATCACCGGCGACCACGTCGAAGGCCGGTTCGTGGCGAGAGCCGTGGCAGTCGGGTACGAGGATCGCGCAGGTGAGGTGGTGGGTGAGGTCATGCGCCGCACCGAGAACACCCTCCAGGTCCTCACTGATTCCGGCACCGTGACGGTCGAGGTCCCGGTCGGTGCCGCCGTCGACATCGCCGGCATTCCTGGCGACAACGACGTCAATCAGATCAAGCACCACCTCGAAGTTCAGAGGATGTCGAAGTCCAAAGGCAACGTCGTCAACCCCGACGACCTGGTTCAGCGGTATGGAGCCGACACGGTGCGAACCTATCTGATGTTCGCCTTCGAGTGGCAGAAGGGCGGCCCCTGGGATTCCCGGGGCATCATCGGTGCCCGGCGTTTCATCGAGGACGTGTACCGATTGGGAACCCTCGGCTACGCCCCTTCCCAGGTCTCCGACGCCGCCGAGGTCAAGCTCGTCCGGCAAGTCCACCAGACGATCATCAAGGTCGAGTCCGACCTCGGTGACCTGAAGTGGAACACTGCGGTGGCCGCCCTCATGTCGTTGCGAAACGAACTGAACGAGGTCGCCAAGGCGGCGTCGGTGTCCGCGGCCGTGTGGACCGAATCCGTTGAGACGCTGCTGAAGCTGCTTGCACCGATAGCGCCCCATGTGACCGAGGAGTTGTGGCGGGCCACCCACGACGGGTCGATTCACACGGAGGTGTGGCCGGTCGCCGACCCCGACCTGGCACGAGACGACGTCGTGACGATGGTCGTTCAGGTGAACGGGAAGGTGCGCGATCGGATCGACGTGCCGTCGGGCATCACCGCGGAGGAAGCGGAGACGCTCGCTCTGGCCTCGGAGAAGGTTCAGGCCTGGACCGAAGCTGGTGTCCGCAAGGTCATCGTCCGTCCTCCGGGTCTCGTCAACGTGGTCTCCTGAGTCAGGTGTACCCGCCGTCTTCCATCCTGCGGGCCGGGGGAGTCGATCCCAACCAGGCGTGTCTGAGGTGTGGACTACAAAATCCCGACGAGGTCGGTGTCCGGCCAGCACCAAAGTGGATGACGAGCCTGTGGCGTGGGCCTGTTGCGGCGATGGCCCTGCCTTGGGCGATCTACGTCCGCCAGGAGGTCCTGGTGGGTGACCGAGATCGGCTGGCCGGGCTCCTGGTTCACGAGATGGTGCACGTGCGCCAGTGGCGCCACCATGGTGCGCTCGGATTCCTCCGCCGCTACGCCCGGGACTACCTGACCGGCCGGTGGCGTGGCCTCAACCACTACGAGGCCTATCTCGCCATCGGATTCGAGGTGGAGGCCCGCACCATCGCCGGCTACTGACACCGTCGTTGGGGCCGCCGACCCCAGACCTCACTCGATTTCGACGCCGGTGAGGTCCTCGGTGGCGTCAGGGAACTGCAACCCGAGCGACTCGAGTGTCTCCACTAGAACCGAGGACACCAGGAGGTCGCGAAACCACTTGTGGTCTGCTGGTATCACGTACCAGGGGGCCCAGTCGGTCGACGTCTTCGACAGCATGTCCCCGAACGCGGCCTGATAGTCGTCCCAGTGTTCACGCTCATCGAGGTCTCCGAGTGAGAACTTCCAGCGCTTGGCCTGGTCGTCGAGGCGAGCTTGAAGCCGTTCCTTCTGCTCATCCTTGGATATGTGAAGGAAGAACTTGAGGATCGTGGTTCCTTCATCTGCCAGCATCTTCTCGAACTCGTTGATGTGGTGATACCGGCGGGACCACCTTGCCTCCTCGACCAACTCGTGCACGCGGACCACGAGTACATCCTCGTAGTGGGAGCGGTTGAAGATCGCGATCTCACCGCTGCCAGGAACCCGCTCATGGACCCTCCACAGGTAGTCGTGGGCGAGTTCCTCCGGCGTCGGCTTCTTGAAGGAAGCCACCTTCACGCCCTGAGGATTCACGCCGTCGAAGACGCTGCGGATCGTGCCGTCCTTCCCACCCGTGTCGGTGGCCTGCAGCACAACCAGCAAGCGGTGTCTCCCTTGTGCGTAGAGGGTCTCCTGGAGCAGTTCGAGCCGGTCGTTGAGCTCATCGTGGAGCTTGCGCCCGGCTTTCTTGCCGCCGTCGAACGATCCGGTCGACCGTGGATCGATCATGGAGAGGTCGATGGGGGTGCCGGGCGGCACCAGGAACGGAGTCGTGTCGATCATCGGTTCACCGTACCAAGCCTGCAAGCTGCTCAAGTGGCCCCCGCCGCTGCCGATTCTTGGAGAGACCATCGCACGGGGGTGTTGACATGGGCGAAGGAAGAGAAGTACCGATGATCAGGTCGATTGTGGTCGACGACGACCGCGATTTCAGGACGCTCGTCCGGATCTGGATGGAGAAGGTGGGCCCGGCAAAGTACGAAGTCGTGGGGGAGGCGGCGTCGGGGCTCGAGTGTCTCGATCTCGTCGAGCAACTGCGTCCCGATCTCGTTCTCTTGGACCTGACGATGCCTCAGACGGACCCCTACGAGTTGATCGAGGACATCGGGGCACGGTTTCCCGGTACCTCTGTCATCGTCCTCTCGGGTTTCGATGCGGATCGGGTCGAGGCGGAGGTGATCGCTTCGGGAGCTCGCGGCTATCTGGAGAAGTGCACTTCAATCGGTTTGTTGAGAGAGCGCCTCGACCGTCTCGTCGCCGAGTGCGCGTGACGTCCCCCTGGTAGCAGTCGTCTCGTTCCGGTAAGAACCCACTTGCGGCCTGGGAGGGCCCAGGAGCGAAGTGGACGACACCGATTGGCGGCTGCGGGGAGCGATTGCGCTCGTGGTGGCGGCCGGAGCCGGAGCGTTCGTCGGACTGAACAACCGACCCCAGCCGATCCCGGTTCGCAGCACGAGTGACACGGTCGTAGCGGCCGTCCCCGAAATCGTCGTACACGTGGCAGGCGCCGTTCATATGCCCGGCCTGGTTCGCGTGCCGGCGGACGCCAGGGTTGCCGACGCTGTCGAAGCCGCAGGCGGCGCGCTCCCCGATGCTGTTCTCGCCGCGATCAACCTGGCGGCGCCGCTCGCCGATGGCGCACAGATCGTGGTGCCGTCGGCCGAGGCCGTCGTCGGGGGATTCTCGGACGGGAGAGTTCACATCAATCAGGCCGGGGCCGACGAGTTGGACGACCTTCCGGGTGTCGGCCCCGTTCTCGCCCAACGCATCGTCGAACACCGGGACGCTCAGGGGGGTTTCAAGGTGCCCGAGGACCTCCTCGACGTACCCGGCATCGGTGAGTCCAAGCTGGCATCGATCCGCGACCTCATTGCCATTCCGTGACGACGCTGGCAACCAGGCTGGGCGCGACGTTGTGTATGGCCTGGCCGGCCGGGCTGGTGGGCTTCGTTTTCGGGCCCCTTCCGGCCATGGGTGTGATCGGGGTGGTCGCGGCGACGCAGGCCATTCGCCGCCGACCCGTAGCAGCGCTCGTCGCGGCGATGTGCGCCGTCTCATTCTCGGCGGTTTCCGCCCGCTCCGCCGACGCCGCCCAACTCCGGGCACTCGTCGGCGACGTTCCCAGGGTCGAGATGGAGGTGGTCGCCGTGACCGACCCGGCGCGGAGTCGCTTCGGATTCCGGCAGGTGGTGCGCCCGATCGCAGTGATCGAGGATGGACGGCGGCTGGAGTGGTCCGGCCCGATTCTGGTGGTCAACTCGGAAGGTCCCGGTCCGGTGCAGGCGGGGGAACGGGCATCCGTTCGGGGGCCCATCGAGGCGGCGCCGGGTCGGGTGGGGCGCCACATCGTGGCGGGTTCGATGGACGATCCCATGTGGAACTCCGAAGTGTGGGCGCCGGCCCACGTCGGCATCGCGAATTCGATTCGTGACCGAGTGATCGGCCACCTGGATCTCACCCGTCCCGGGGAGGCACTCCTGGCCGGGTTCCTCGTGGGGGAGACAGGTTCTGTCGCTCCCGCCGACCTCCAGGCCATGCGCAGCGCGGGTCTGACTCACTTCGTTGCAGTTTCCGGCAGCAACGTGGCGGTGTTCCTGGCCCTCTGGTGGCTGGCGCTGGCACCTCTGGCTCAGCGACCTCGCTGGCGGTCGGGCGTGGGCATCGTTGGGGTGTGGTTGTTCGTGCTCATCGCCCGAGGGGAGCCGTCCGTGGTGAGAGCCGGCGCCATGGCTTCGGTCGGTCTCGTGGGACAGATCTTCGGATGGGCGTTCGATCGGTGGGTGGCTCTGTTCGGAGGCGCTCTCGGATGCCTGGCGCTGTCGGGCCGGCTGACCGCCGACGTCGGTTTCGGGCTGTCGGTGGCGGCGACCGCCGGTGTCATGGCGGCGACATCCAAGGGAACCAGCGCGGTCATGCGGACCGCGCGCGCCACCCTGTTCGCTCAGGCGGCGGTGGCGCCGTTGCTGCTGTTCGTCTTTGATTCCCTGCCGCTCCTGAGCCCGGTTGCGAACCTGTTGGCAGCTCCTGCCGTCGGCGTCGCCACCGCTGTTGGGGGGTTGGGAGCCGTCACCGGACTCATCCCGCTCGTGCGCCTCGGCGGTTTTGCTGCATCGGCGGTTCTGTGGGTCGCTCGTCTGGCGGCGCCGTGGCCCCAGATCGGGCCGGTGGGGTTTGTCGTGGGAGCCGCGGCGGCATGGGTCGTCTGGGTCTATCCACGGGCTCGGCCGGTGGCGGCACTCCTGAGCGCCATCGGGGTGGCGGTGGCGGTGATGCCGGTGTCCACCTCCACCCCGTCGGGAACCGTCGTGTTCCTCGACGTCGGCCAAGGCGACGCCGCTCTCGTGTTCGGAACCGATTTCACGGTTCTCATCGACGGTGGACCCGACCCTTTGGTGCTCGCCGACAAGCTCCAGCGACACGGAGTGCGTCGGGTCGACCTGCTCGTGGTCAGCCACGTGCATGCCGACCACATCGAGGGCCTTCGCGCCGTCATCGGACACGTTCCGGTTGCGAGGGTTTGGACGGCATTCGAGGGCCAGTCGACGCCGGCGGCCGAGTGGCTGACCGAATCGGTTGCGGCGGCCGGCATTCCGATGGAGACCCCGGCGGTTGGAACCTCGTTGGAGGCGGGAGATACGCACCTCGAGGTGCTCGGACCCCTGCGACGGTATGCGTCGCCCAACGATCAGTCTCTCGTCGTGAGGGTCGAAGCCGGCGGGAGTTCGTTTCTGTTCTCCGGTGACATCGAAACCGTCGCTCAAGGTGAGCTCGGTCCACTCGTCGCAGATGTGCTGAAGGTGCCCCATCAGGGTGCCGCCACCTCGGAGGCGTCATGGTTGCGGCAGGCGGAAGCGACCACCGCCGTGGTGAGTGTCGGCCCCAACGATTTCGGACATCCCGCGGCGTGGGTGGTCGAGACTCTCGTCGAGGCCGGGTCCGTCGTGCTCCGGACGGACGAACAGGGTGACATCGTGATTCGGGACGGCCGTTTGGCGGAAGCGCACGCATGGTGGAGACTCTGGTCGTGACCGAACTCGACCTCGGAGGCCACCGGCTCGAACTGGGCGACCTCACGCACGTGATGGCGGTGATAAACATGTCGCCGGAATCGAAGAACGCCTTCTCGGTTGCTGGGTCCCCTGCGGAGGCTCTCGAACGTGCCCGGAGGTTCCGCGACGCCGGGGCCACACTCATCGACCTCGGGGGGCAGTCGTCTCATTACGACAACCCGACGATCTCTGCCGATCTCGAACTCGAGCGCCTGCTTCCGGCGGTGCGGCTGCTGGTCGACGATGGCTTCCCGGTTTCGATCGACACCTGGAAGCCGGCGGTCGCCGCGGCGTGCCTGGCCGAAGGTGCGGTTCTCGTCAACGACACCGGGGGACTCGCCGACCCGGAGATGCGGGAGGCGGTCGTTCGGGCGGGAGCCGCGGCGGTGGTGATGTACGTCGAGGGTGCGAACCCCCATGACGTGGGCGACGTGGTGATCTCTGCGAACAAGGCCGCCATCACCCGGAGATGGATGGAATCCAGGCTCGAGAGCCTCGCCACCGAAGGGATCTCCCAGACGATCGTCGATCCTGGCATCGCCATCAACTATCGGGGCGACTACCAGGCCTACACGCGCATGCAGCTCGAGGTGATCCGCGACCTCGACATCATCCGAACGCTCGGCCGTCCCGTCCTGGTGCCCATCCCCAGAAAACTGGAAGATCACCGCGTCGCGGCCTACATCACGGCGGCCTTGCAGAGCGGCGCAGACATGATCCGTGTTCACGACGTCGAGATGGCGTGTGACCTGGCGGCTCTGTTCGGGCGTCTCCCCGGCTAAGTTCGCGTTCGTGAGCGCCGTCCATCACATCGCAGGCCCGAGCGGGGCCGGACCCGGCGAACGCCACGACATGCTGGAACGGGCGCGCAGGTGGCTCCGCTCCCAGGGGGTCGATGACTCCGACACCGTCCGAATCGACGTACCCGGACGCGGAGCGCAGACCGACGACTCGTCCGGCTCGATGCGAGGCGAGCTCGATTCGCTCATTCCGATGTTGCAGTCGGGCTCCCTGTTCGGCGGCAAGCAAGGACTCGAGGTCGTCGACGCCCAGAATCTGACGGCGGGTGAGGCCCAGATCGTCTCGGAGATGCTGGGCACCATCGACTCCGACGCCGTGGCGGTGGTGTTTGTGTCGGAAGGCGCCGTTCCGTCGGTGCTCTCGAAGACGCTGAAATCGGGGTCGTCGGAATCGGTGCGGAAGATCTGGGAGTCGAACGCCCACAAATGGCTCCACGACGAGATCTCCCGTCGAGGAATGGACATCTCGGGTGATGCGTCCTCTGCGCTCATACAGCGGTTCGGAGCGGACACCGCCTCGTTGGGTCAGGCTCTCGACCAGCTCTCCGATGCCGGACGGAAGATCACGGCTGCCATGGTCCTCGAGCGATTCCGAAACCGGCCCAACGAGCCGATCTTCCATTACACCGACGCCGTGGCGAAAGGCGACACAGGTGAGGCGCTTCGGAGGCTGGCCGATCTCCTCACTCACAATCATCCTCTCGTGCTGCTTGCATCGCTGGAGACCGAACTGAGGCGGAGATCTCTCGCCCTTGCCGCCCCTGACTCCGAGACGCTTGCCGAATGGGCGGGTGCCAGGCCGAGCGACCGATGGGTGGAGCGGGTTTGGCGCCAGCGCACGCGACTCAAGGACTCGTCGCTCCGCAAGGGTCTCGCCGCTCTCGTCCGCGCCGATCGAGTTCTCAAGTCCGCTCCCGAGGAGATGCACCACGTCACCATGGAGCGGTTGACCGTGGCGATGTGCATGTGGATGACGGGGAAGTGACCCCGACTATGGCTCCAAGGGTCGCTCGCGGTCCCATGTCGAGGGTGTGACGCCTGCGGCTCGCAGTTCGTCCTTTCGTACCTTCTCGGTGGGGGTCAGCGGCAACCCGGTCACGATGTCCACATATCTGGGAACCATGTGCCGCGCAAGACGCCCTTCGCAGAATCGAACCACCGACTCGGGCGTCAGATCCGAGTGGGGGCGGGGCACCACCGCCACCATGAGGTCGTCTTCGGTGAGAGCGCTCGGCACTCCGAAGGCCGCCACGTCCACCACATCGGGGTGAAGCCTGATCGCCTCCTCCACCTCGAACGCGGAGATGTTCTCGCCTCGCCGTCTGATGCTGTCTGCTCGGCGCCCCACGAAATAGAAGAACCCTTCGTTGTCCCGGCGTACGAGGTCGCCCGTGTGAAACCACAGATCTCTTCTCGATGCCAGAGATGCACCATCCATACCCACATACCCCATCGACATGAGCGACGGCTCGCGCGGTCTGATGGCGAGCTCACCCACCTTCCCGGCAGCAACCTCGAAGCCGTCAACGTCGAGGACCGCCGCCTCGTAGGCGTCGATGAGGCGGCCGCATGACCCTTCGCGCCGCGGTTCGTGTGGAGGGTGATAGATGGGGAGTCCGGCATCGGTGCTCCCGTACAGCTCGACGAGGGTGACGCCGAAGCGCTGCTCGAAATGGGATGCGAACTCCGGGACTGGGACTCCCCATCCCAGCCGGAGCGGGTTGTTCGAGTCCTCGGTTGTCGTGGGCTGTTTGTACAGCAGAGTCAGTGTGGCGCCCATGAAATCGAAGACCGTCGCCTCCATACGCCTCACTTCGTCCCAGAACCCGGAGACGGAGAAGCGCTCGCCGATGGCAGCCGTGGTTCCGAGGACGAGCGCCGGACCGATCGTGAGGACGGTGGCATCGATGTGAAACAGCGGGAAGGGGCAATAGAAGACGTCCGAGGAGGTGAACTCGAGGTGTTCGACCATCAGCTCGGCCTGGCGTACGAGATAGCGGTGGGGTAGGACGCAGCCCTTGGAGGGGCCGGTTGTGCCCGACGTGAACAAGATGAGCGCAGGGTCGCGCGGGGAGTGGGAAGCCTGTGGCGGAGGGCTCTCCGCCCCGGAAGCGAGCACGGCCCATTCGTCGATATCGACGATCCTCGGACGCTCCGGCATCGCCGCGACCGCGGCGACGACCTCGGCGTGGGTCGTCGGGTGGGTGAGGATCAGCTTGGGTCCCGTCACGGCGAAGGCGTGTTGCAGCGCCGGCCCCCGGAAGGCGGTGTTCACGAGACATCCGATGGCACCGAGCCGGCACAGGGCGAAAAACGAAAGCACGTGCTCCGGGACGTTCGGCATGACCACCGCCACTGTGTCGCCTGTGCCGATGCCCGCAACTGCCAGTCCTCCGGCGAGCCTTTCCACCCGAGTGGCAGCGTCGGCGAACGTGATGTCACCAGATCCGAACCGAAGAAAGACGGCTCCGGATCCGGCGCGGCTCGTCAGCAAGCCATCGATGGTGGGGCCGAGGTGCTCGGGTTTCATGCGGAGGTTTCTACTACGATCCGATCGTGTCCACGGTGCTCTCCGAGCTTGGTGAAAGCGGTATCCGCACCATCACTCTCAACCGTCCGGACAGTCTGAACGCCATGAACAGGGCGCTCATCGACGACACCGCCTCGGCCTTTCGGCTCGCCAACGCCGACCCGGAGACCAGGGTGATCGTGTTCACGGGTGCAGGCCGCGCGTTCTGCGCCGGCGACGACCGCAAGGCCCACGTCCATCCTTCCGATGAATCAGAGGCCCGAGATCTGGTGGAGGCGATTCAGGCGGTCACCGAGGAGATCGTCTTCGGGTCGAAGCCGGTGGTGGGAGCGATCAACGGTTGGGCGGTCGGCGGCGGATTCGAGTGGGCCATCAACTGCGACTTCCCGATCTGGGCGGAATCGGCTCGGGGTTTCTTTCCGGAGGTTTCGCTGAACATCTTCGTCACCGGGGGAGTGACGTCCCTCTTGCCGGCCATGGTGGGTTTGACGAAGGCTCGGGAAATGCTGTTCCTCGGTGAACGGTATCCGGCCTCTGTGCTGGCAGACATGGGTGTGGCGTGGCGGGTGGTTCCGGACGCGGACTTGATGACGGAGGCAATGTCGGTGGCCGAGCGCCTCGCCGGCCTCCCGACCCGATCGGTTCAGGCGATGAAACGCGTGCTCAACTCGGTTGCCCTCGCCGGCATCGGCGCGGCCCTGGAACACGAAACACAGGCGACTATCGACGGGTTCCTCGACCCGCTGACCACGGAGCTGCTGTCGGACTTCGGGTGAGGCTTCAGGACGAAGCGTTGAGCTTCTTGGCGAGCCTCGACTTGCGGCGAGCGGCCGTCTTCTTGTCGAGCACGCCCTTGCTCACGGCCATGTCGATCCGCTTCTGGGCTGCCCGGTAGACCTCGGCGGCGTTGTCGTCGCCGGTCTCGGCGGCCTGGAGCGTCTGCTTGATTCGAGTCTTCAGCTCGGAACGGACGGCCTTGTTGCGGGCGTGGCGCACCACGTTCTGGCGGTTCCTCTTCATCTGTGACTTGATATTGGCCATGACAAACCTGTCTCGCTGAAAGCTGGTGACTCGCTCGTGGCGCGCTCGTGCCCGGCGACGAAGACGGCAGAATAGCACCGGCGTCGGGGACGGTACAATCCGGGACGTCCACCCTCACCACCCCCGGAGTGTTCGTGACCGACCAGTCGCGCATTCGCAACTTCAGCATCATCGCCCACATCGACCACGGGAAGTCCACCCTGGCCGATCGGCTGCTGGAACGCACCGGGGCGATCACCGAACGTGAGATGCGTGAGCAGGTGCTCGACACCATGGACATCGAACGTGAGCGCGGGATCACGATCAAGGCGAACAACGTCCGCCTCGAGTACACCGCTCGGGACGGCGCCTCGTATGTCCTCAATCTCATCGACACTCCCGGTCACGTCGACTTCTCGTACGAGGTGTCTCGGTCGCTGGCCGCCTGCGAAGGGGCCTTGCTGCTCGCCGATGCCGCCCAGGGGGTCCAGGCCCAGACGCTCGCCAACGCCTATCTGGCCGTGGAAGCCGGCCTCGAGGTGATCCCCGCTCTCAACAAGGTCGACCTTCCTGCCGCCGACCCCGAGCGGGTCGCCGAAGAACTCGTGGGCATCCTCGGCGGTGACCCGGACGAGGTGTTGAGGCTCTCGGCGAAGACCGGCCTCGGCGTCGACGACCTCTTCGAGAAGATCATCAGAGAAGTGCCGGCGCCGGTCGGGTCCGTGGAGGCGCCACTCCGGGCACTCGTGTTCGACTCGTACTTCGACGCCTACCGGGGTGTGGTCTGTTACATCCGGGTTGTGGACGGGAGGATCTCGGCGGGAGAGCGGCTCCGGTTCATGGCGAGTGGCGAGGAGTACAACGCCAACGAGGTCGGATTTCTCACACCACGGGCGGTGTCGGTCGCCACGCTGGGTCCAGGCGAGGTGGGCTATCTGATCACCGGGGCCAAGGAGATCGACCGGATCAAGGTGGGCGACACCATCACGTCGGTCGCCTACCAGGCCACAGCACCTCTCCCGGGTTACTCGGAGCCGAAGTCGATGGTGTTTTCAGGGCTCTACCCCACCGATGGCGATGACTTCGAGCGATTGCGTGAAGCCCTCGACAAGCTCCGGCTCAACGACGCCTCGCTCCACTACGAACCGGAGTCGAGCCGGGCGCTGGGATTCGGATTCCGAACGGGGTTTCTGGGCTTGCTCCACATGGAGATCGTCCGGGAGCGGTTGGAGCGTGAATACGACCTCGACCTGGTTGCGACGGCCCCTTCGGTCGCCTACCGGGTCGTCAAGCCGAGCGGTGAGGCGATCGAGATCCACTCACCACAGGACCTCCCCAATCCGGGCGAAGTGGCGACCGTCGAAGAGCCCTACATGCGGGTCATGATCATCAGCCCGTCCGAGTACATCGGCGCCATCATGGACCTCGTCACGAATGCTCGAGGAGACATGGTGAACATGACGTACCTGTCGCCCGAGCGGGTCGAACTCGTCTACCACGTGCCGCTCGCCGAGGTGGTTTTCGGGTTCTTCGACAGCCTCAAGTCGCGGACCCGCGGGTATGCCTCGATGGACTACGAGATCTCGGGCTATCGGGCTTCCGATCTCGTGAAGGTCGACATTCTCCTCAATTCGGTCCCCGTCGACGCCTTCAGCGCAGTCGTGCACCGCGACAAGGCCTACGAGTACGGGAAAAAGCTGGTGGACAAGCTCCGCGAGCTGATCCCTCGCCAGCTCTTCGACGTTCCGATTCAGGCGGCGATCGGGTCCCGGATCATCGCCCGGGAAACGGTGCGGGCCCGCCGCAAGGATGTTCTCGCCAAGTGTTACGGCGGAGACATCTCGAGAAAACGGAAGCTGCTGGAGAAGCAGAAGGAAGGCAAGAAACGGATGAAGATGGTGGGATCGGTCGAGGTCCCGCCGGAGGCCTTCGTTGCCGCTCTCAAAGTCGATGACTGAAACCGGCAGACCCGACGCCCCCAACCTGGCCGACGCCGCGGCCCACATCCGGTCCGCGTACGTCCACATCCCGTTCTGCGCTCGCTGGTGTCCGTACTGTGACTTTGCAGTGGTCGAAGGGCGTGACGACTCGACCGACCGCTACGTGCGAGCGGTTGTTTCCGAAATCGAGTCCGAGCCGGCATGGGGCGAATTGGGGGCGATCTTCTTCGGCGGCGGTACCCCATCGCGACTGGCGCCTCCGTTGCTGGGATCCATCGTCGAGGCGGTCGCCGAGCGTTTCGGGGTGGCCGACACGGCGGAGGTGACACTGGAGGCAAACCCCGAGGACTGGACCGAGGACCTCGCGTCTGGGCTGGTGGCGCAAGGTTTCACGCGAGTCTCGTTCGGTGCTCAGTCATTCGATCCGGTCGTGCTGACGGCGTTGGGGAGGGCCCACACGCCGGATCACATAGTGCGGGCGGTGGAGGCGGCTCGAAGCGCCGGGTTCTCGTCGGTCAGCCTCGACCTCATTTACGGGACGCCGGGGGAGTCGATGGATTCCTGGGCCCGCACCGTCGAGAAGGCCCTCGGTCTCGAACCGGACCACCTGTCGGCCTACGCCTTGACGGTCGAACCTGCCACCCCGCTCGGTATGCAGGTTCGGAGGGGTGGGGCCGCCCCCGATCCCGATCTGCAGGCCGACATGTGGGAGCGGGCCGTGGCGGCCGCAGAATCGGCGTGTCTGGTGCGGTACGAGGTGTCGAACTTCGCCAAACCGGCTCATGCCTGTCTCTACAACCTCGGCGTGTGGGCGCAGGGCGAATACCTGGGCTTTGGGCTGGGCGCTCACGGCTTCCGGGACGGTGTCCGGCGACGCAACGTCAAGAGGCTCGACACCTATGTCGAGCGGATCGAATCGGGGTTGGGAGCGGTCCAGGGAACCGAGGTCATCGGAGGCTGGGCGGCCGAGATCGAACGGTTGATGCTCGGTCTGCGGCGGGCGGCTGGGGTGACGAGCGGCGCGGGAGGCGAGGCGTTGATGGCATCCGATTCCGGGAAGCGTCTTGTGGATGCCGGAGTGGTCGGGCTCTCAGGGGACCGCCTCGTCGTCACCCGACCTCTCCTCACGGACGAAGTGGTTCGTGCGGTCCTGGCCCTGGGGGAATACCCATGAGCAGATCTTGGACGAGAATCGTGGTGGCCGGCGGGCTGCTCGGCCTGTTCGATCTCGTCGGCAATCGGTGGGCTGCCACCACCCACCTCGCGCAACTGGCGGCTCCATGGGTGGTACCGCGATGTGGGCGGGGGCATTGGATCGGGCACACGGTCCGAGAGGCGCGGCCATCCGAGGTTCCGGTGCACTCCTCACAGCCGCCTCTGTCTATTACATCTCGTCGTTGTTGGGCCTGGCGCTCGCTTCTCTGAGCCTGGCGGTCAAGTGGTCGGTCGTGGCTGCGCTGGTGGGTCCTGTCGCCGGGTTGGCCGGTTGGTACGCTCGATTCGGACCGCGATGGGCGAACCTTTCAGCGCTCTCGTTCGGAATCTCAGTCGTGGTGGCCGAGGCGGTCGTGTTGTGGCGGCACATCGTCCTGGGTCGCCCGGTATTCGTGGCCGTGGCCGTGGTGGCGCTCGGAGTCGGGGTGGGTCGGATCGTGCGGCGTGGCCCCGACCTCGCAGCCGGATTGGCGATGACCGTGGTCGGGGTCGTTGTCTTGACCTCGGCTTTCGAGGTCGTATTCACCGCTTTGGGTGTCATTGGCTGAGTCGTTCTCGAACGGCTCCGTCTCGGTTTACCGTTCTTTTCGAGGAGGTCGCCAGATGGTCGCTGGAAAACAGGTGCTCATGGTGCACGGAGCCTGGCATGGCTCGTGGTGCTGGACCAGGTGGGTGGAACTCCTGTCCGAGGCGGGGCACCGCCCCACGACGGTGGACCTTCCCGGCCACGCCGACCCCGGGTCGCCCGAGCGAATCTGGAACCGGCTCGGTGAGTACATCGACGCGGTGGCGGACGAACTGCGGTTTCTGGGCCCTGATACCGTCGTCATCGGTCATTCGATGGGCGGCCTCGTCGTCCAACGCGCCTTGGAGCGGGTCGAAGCCTCGTTGGGGATCCTGCTCGCCTCCGTGCCCAGGTCGGGTGTCGTCGGAGCCACCATCCGCACAGCAAGACGTACCCCGGGGGCGTTCCTCAAGGTGAACGCCAAACTCTCCATGCACGAACTCGTGAGCACCGATGCCCTCGCCCGGGACGCCTTCTTCGGGGATGACGTTCCGGGCGAACTCGTGGCCGATGCGGCGTCTCACCTCCAGAACGAGTCATATCTGGCGTATCTCCAGATGTTTGCCGTCAGGCCGCGACCGCGGAAGATCCGAACTCCGATGCGGGTCATCGCCGCCGAGCGCGACGCAATCTTCAGCGTGGGTGAGCAAAGAGATCTCGCCCGGGCTCACGGCACCGACCTCGTCATCATCGAAGGCGCAGGTCACGACCTCATGCTTGGGCCATGGAGCGACCGCGTGGCGGGGACCGTCATCGGGATGATCGATACCGCCGGTTGATCTCGGCAGCCTGTTCGTCGCTCAGCTTCTTGACTGCCTCACGCACGGTGACTCCCGATGCTCGATGTGCCCGCGGCGTGAACCAATCTGCCACGAGGTCCGGTCGGCGGCGGGAGGTGTCCCGGAGAATCCACCCGATGGCCTTGCGAATGAAGAATTCCTTCTCCTCCAGCATGGCGTCGGCGTAGCGGGTGAACCGTTCCCAATCGCCCCCACCGCTCCGGAGGTCTTTCAGGTGGGCGAGCAACGCCGACCGACGAATCCAGAAGTCGGGATCTGTCGCCCACCGATCGAGAACAGCGTTTGCCTCGTTGTCGCGTGCGAGCACCGGACCGGCCACGTGGACGGCGAGGGTGTCCACGAGCGCCCAGGTGCGCGAGGAGCGCAGGAGATCCTCCACCAGGGGAAGGTCGGCGTGGCCTAGGTCGGACTCGATCATGCACAACACCTCGGCGGCGGCCATCCTCGCTTCATGGATGTCCGTGTTCCAGAGGCGTGTGGCCAGCCGGCGACCGTCCGCGCCGGACGTGTTGACGATCGACTTTGTGATCGAGCGAATCTTCGGGACCGGCACCCCGAGATGGCGCAGATCGCTCTTGAGATACGCTTGTTCCTTGCGCGCACGTTCGGGCGTCCCGAGCGCTTCGAGGGCTTCGATGATGCGCTCGGCCGCGTCCTCGACAGTGGCGGTGGAACTCGTCATAGCTCCAGGTTATTGCGATACAGGAGCGGGCACCGCCCACAGTGGGACCGCAGTCTTATCAGTCGGAGGGGGCGACTGCTAACCTGAGCGCCCCATGACCGAAGACCGGGAGGATCGCCGAGATTCCATTCTCCGGGCACTGGTGGAGGAGCACATCCGCACCGGAGAGCCCGTCAGTTCGCGTGGGATCCTCGAAGCAACCGGTCTCCACGTGTCCGGGGCGACGATCCGCAACGAGCTCGCATCGCTCGACCGGGACGGGTACGCCGTTCAACCGCATACGTCGGCGGGGAGGGTCCCCACCGCGAAGGCATACCGCTACTACGTCGATCACCTGTCGCCGTCGCGCCCGAAGACCATGGTCCAGAATCGGGTGTCGCAGTTCTATTCGTCGGTCCACCTCGAACTCGGGAAACTGCTGAAGGCGACCACCGAACTCCTCACCGACATCACCCAATATCCGGCGGTGGCCATTGGGCCTGGCCCATCGGGAGAGGTGGTGAAAGCACTCCATCTCGTGCAGATGGGGGCCCTCACCGCGCTGGTGGTCGTCGTCGCCGAGTCGGGTCGCGTGAGCCAGGAGCTGCTCCGGTTCGAGCGACCGATCACTCCGACCGAACTCGATCGAGCCGAGCAGTTCCTCGCCAATGTCGTCGTGGGGGCCGAGATCGGCCGGTGGCCCCTGGAACGCACTCCCGAACTGCCCGCCACTGAGTTGGCGGTGGTCGAAGCCGCCCGCGAGGCCCTCGCCCGTACCGCCCGTCAGTCGGCGGAGATCTACGTCGGTGGCACCAGGCAGATGGCAACCGTATGGGACAACCTGGCGACCGTCCACCGCGTGCTCGAAGTGCTGGAACGCGAAGCCAAGCTCCTGGAGATCATGGCCCAAGCTCACGGAACCACCATCCAAATGGGAGACGAACTCGGCATGCCGGCCGACGTGGATCTGGCGGTGGTGTCGAGTTCATTCGACTCGGGTCCTGCCGAAGGCAGGGTTGGCGTCATCGGGCCGATGCGGATGGACTACCGGTCCGTCATCTCGGCGGTGGAGACGGTCAGCCGCGAGCTGGGCGATCGCAACATCGGATGACGGCCTCCGACCGGTACTCGACTCCCCACCGTCGCTCCTAGGATTCCCGACTCGTGGCCAAGGACTACTACGCGATTCTGGGTGTGCCCAGGGACGCTCCCACCGAAGAGATCAAAAAGGCGTTCAGACGTCTCGCCCGCGAGACCCATCCTGACGCCAACCCTGACGACCCCACCGCGGAGGCTCGATTCCGCGAGGTCGCCGAGGCGTACGAAGTGCTCAGCGACCCGGATCGTCGG
>JAOUGY010000041.1 GCA_029865445.1 Acidimicrobiia bacterium
CTCGTCACCGAGAACCAGATCTCAATCCTGTTCTCGTTCACCCGCTCCTACTTCCACGTGGACACGGCAACCCCGAACGCCTTGATCCATTTTCTCTCGACATTGATGCCTCGCAAACGGCGGGCCGAGCTGTACATCTCGATCGGACACAACAAGCATGGAAAGACTGAGCTCTACCGTGAGCTGAGACTCCACATGGCGCTGTCTGGTGAGCGGTTCGAGATAGCCCGGGGCACCAGGGGGCTGGTGATGGTGGTCTTCACACTCCCGGGATTCGACGTCGTGGCGAAGGTGATCAAAGACCGGTTCGGTGAGCCGAAGCAACTCACGAGGGATCACGTGCTGAGCCGGTACCGGCTCGTGTTCAGGCACGACCGGGCGGGGCGGCTCATCGACGCCCAGGAGTACGAACATCTCGAGTTTCCGGTGAGGCGTTTCGACCAGGAACTGCTCTCCGTTCTCGCCAACGAATGCGCAAGAACCGTCAGTGTCGGCGAAGACACCGTCCACATCGGCCATGCGTACCTCGAACGCAGAGTCACCCCCCTCGATGTGTTCCTGCACGATGCGGAGCCCGACGCCGCGGAGGCCGCCATCGTCGACTACGGCAATACCATCAAGGACCTGGCGGCGTCGGGGATCTTTCCCGGCGACATGCTCTTGAAGAACTTCGGAGTCACCCGTCACGGACGGGTCGTCTTCTATGACTATGACGAGCTGACGACGCTGGACGAGTGCGTCTTTCGGGCGCTGCCCGTTCCCACGTCGTACGATGACGAGATGGCCGCGGAGCCCTGGTTCACCGTTGGCCCCGACGATGTGTTTCCGGAGGAATTTGCGACATTCCTGGGTGTACAGGGTCGGTTGCGGGATGTCTTTCTCGCCAACCACGCCGATATCTTCGAGGCCGCCACGTGGCGAGAGTGGCAACGGCGTGTGGCACAGGGGGAGGTCATCGAGATCTTCCCCTACGGAGAGACGTTGAAGCTGCGTCGGTGAGTCGGTGGAAGATGGCCGGGCTCCAGGCGTCTACCCTCGTCTGAGTCGAGTCTTCGCGAGGTTTCACACATGGGGGTATACCCTTCCGAATACGAACTGGACGTGGTACTCCGCGACGGTGAGGTCGCCCAAGTCCGTCCGATACGTCCGACCGACGGCGACCTGCTGGTCGACTTCTTCGAGCGGCTCGGTCCCGAGAGCCGCTACTTCCGTTTCTTTCGGGTCAAGCGCAATCTCGACCCGAGGGAGGTCGAGTACTTCACCAACGTCGATTACCACGATCGGATGGCGCTCATCGTCATGCACGACGGTCGGATGGCCGCAGTCGGCCGCTACGACCGAAGCCAGGAAGATCCTCACGTCGCCGAGGTGGCCTTCGCCGTGGCCGACGATCAGCAGGGACGGGGCCTCGGAACCGAGCTGCTCCAGCTCTTGACGTCGGCCGCCCGACAGCGTGGTGTGTCGGGATTTCGAGCGTTCGTTCTCCCCGAGAACGTGCAGATGATGCGAGTGTTCCGAAATTCCGGGTTCGAGCTGCACCGGACCATGGACGACGGCATCTTCACCGTCGACTTCCCGGTCGCCTACACCGACGACGCCCGGCGGGCTGCCGAGGACCGGGAGAAGCGAGCGGTGGCGGCGTCGGTGCTCCCACTCTTCTTCCCGAGATCGATCGCGGTGGTGGGAGCCTCGACCCGGGTCGGATCGATCGGGAACACGCTGTTTCGAAACCTCCTGCATACAGGATTCGGTGGGACGTTGTATCCGGTGAACCCGACGGCCGGTGTGGTCAACGCCGTGAAGGCCTATCCGAAGATCTCAGACATCCCCGACGAGGTCGACCTCGCCTTCATCGTGGTCCCCGCCGAACACGTGCTGGGAGTCGCCCGGGAATGCGCAGCCAAAGGTGTCCGCGGGTTGGTGGTCATTTCGGCCGGGTTTGGTGAGGTCGGAGGTTCGGGCCACGGCCTCGAAGACGAGTTGCTGGCCATCGTGCGAGATGGCGGGATGAGGATGGTGGGCCCCAACTGCATGGGTCTGTTGAACACGGCGCCATCGGCCAACCTCAACGGAACCTTTGCGCCGGTGTTTCCGCCCGCAGGCAACATCGCCATGTCGAGCCAATCGGGAGCGCTTGGGATCGCCATTCTCGAGTTCGCCCGCCGGAACCGAATCGGCATCAGCCAGTTCGTCTCGGTCGGGAACAAGGCAGACGTTTCGGGTAACGACCTGCTGTTGTTCTGGGAGGACGACCCCTCCACCGATGTGATCCTGCTGTATCTCGAGTCGTTCGGCAATCCGCGCCGGTTCGCCCGCCTCGCCCGCAGAATCGCACGCAAGAAGCCGATCGTGGCGGTGAAGTCGGGTCGCACCAAGGCCGGCAGCCGGGCCGCCTCTTCCCACACCGGCGCCCTGGCATCGATGGACGTCGCCGTCGACGCCATGTTCAATCACGCCGGCGTCATCAGGGTCGACACACTCGAGGAGATGTTCGCAGTGGGATCCCTGCTGGCCAATCAGCCGGTGCCGCGGGGCCGGCGTGTCGGGATCATCACCAACGCCGGCGGTCCGGCGATCCTCGCAGCCGATGCTCTCGAGTCGGAAGGGCTGGTGCTGCCCGAGTTCTCTCAGGACCTTCAGGCCCGGATCCGCTCGGTCTTGCCGGCGGAGGCGGCGGTGCGCAATCCGGTCGACCTCATCGCCGGTGCGACCGCCGAGCAGTACCGGCAGGTGGTGCCGGAGATCCTCAAGAGCGGCGAGGTCGATTCGGTGCTCGTGATCTACGTACCAGTGTCTTCGACGGGTGTGGCGTCGGTGGCCCCGGCGTTGGTCGAGGTGGCCGAATCCAACGATCACGAGTGCACGCTCCTCTCGGTGTTCATGCAGTCGGAGGAGGCGTCGGCACATCTGGAGGGCGAGCAGGTCACGATTCCCACGTTCCCATTTCCCGAAGACGCGGCGCTGGCGCTGGCGCGCGCCGTCCGATACGGGGACTGGCTCGATACCGAGCCGGGGATGGTTCCGTTCTTCGAAGACGTCGAGGGAAAACGGGCCGCCAAGGTGGTCGGCGATGCGCTCGACCGTATGGGCCCGGACGGCGGTTGGCTCGAACCGCACGAGGTGGAGAGCCTGCTCGACGCGTTCGGAATCCCCCGACCGGTGTCTCACCTCGCCCAGAGCCGGGAGGAGGCCGTGGAAGCTGCCAGGACAATCGGTGGTCCCGTGGCGATGAAAGTGGTCTCCTCTGAGGCGCTGCACAAGTCGGACGTGGGTGGCGTGGTCCTGGACGTGGACGGCGACGACGCGGTGGCGACCACGTTCGACCAGATCGCGGCCGCATGCCCGGTGAGGGACGGGATCCTCGTCCAGGAGATGGTGCGGGGTGGGCACGAGTTGCTGGTGGGAATGACCGAGGACCCAAACTTCGGTCCGATGATCGTGTACGGACTCGGCGGCGTCTATGTCGAGCTGCTGGGTGACGTGACGTTCAGGCTGCATCCGCTGACCGATGCGGAAGCCTGGACCATGATGTCCGAGATCAAAGGCGCACGCCTGCTCGACGGGTACCGGAATCTCCCGCGCGGAGACACCGAGGCGGTGCACGAGGTGCTCCTTCGGGTCTCGGCACTGGTCGCGGCCGTCCCCGAGATCGTGGAGATGGACCTCAACCCGCTCCTGGTCCTCGAACCCGGGTCGGGCGTCAAGGCCGTCGACGCCCGTATTCGCGTCGAACGACTCGAACCAGGGTGGTCTCCGGAGATCGAAGACCTACCGGGCGTGGCAGGCTCCCGGCACGATCCGCATCCCGTCGCCGCTACGCTCGAAATCAATCCAGTCGAGGAGACCTGATGTCGTTGGTAGACCTCACCGTGGACGGGGCAGTCGCCCTCGTACGACTCAACCGTCCCCCGGTCAATGCCCTGTCGGAGGAGTTGTCCGTCGAGTTGGGTGAGGCTTTCGATCGGTGCGCAGATCCTGAGATCAGGGCTGTTGTCGTGACGGGCCAGCCTCATTTTGCGGCAGGAGCCGACATCAAGGGCTTCCAGGCGGCGTACGACTCGGGGGTGGACGAGAAGCTGGCCGGCGCTCTTCTTGGAACGGTGGCCAAGCTCGAGAGTTTGGAGAAGCCCACCATCGCAGCGATACACGGTTACGCACTCGGGGGCGGGCTGGAGCTGGCGATGGGATGTGACTTCCGCTACCTGGCCGTCGACGCCAAAGTCGGACAACCAGAGATCCTGCTCGGCATCATTCCCGGCGCAGGGGGCACACAACGGCTTCCCAGGATCGTGGGCTATCAGCGTGCCAAGGAGATCGTGTTCAGCGGCCGCCAGGTCGACGCCGAGGAAGCGGAGAGGATCGGGCTGGCCGACAGGGTCGCTCCGACCGAGGAACTGCTCGACCTCGCCCTCGCCGACGCCGGTCGGTGGGCCGCCGGACCGACCCGGGCTCTTGCGGCCGCCAAGCGGGCGCTCAATGACGGTTGGGGTCACGTCATGGGGCAGGCGCTGATGGTGGAAGCGGGTGCTTTCCAGGACTGCTTCTGGACCGACGATGCCAAAGAGGGCGTCGCTGCATTCATCGAAAAGCGCAAAGCCGAGTTCACCGGTAGGTGACGTCGACCCCGAACCTCGAGACCTCTCGGGAACTGATCGTCCTCACCGCCGCCAAGACGGTGGCGAATGCGGCCCTGAGATGGGTGTCGCCATTCCTTCCTGTGCTCCAAGCGGCGCTGGGGGCGTCGACGGCGACGCTGACCACGGTGATGGGGGTGGCCGAACTCGGCGGATTGACGACGATGGTCACAGGCCGGGTGCTCGATCGGGGCCGGGAGCGGTCGGTGTTCGTGGCCGGGCTGGGAGCGGTCGTCGTCTCATCGCTCCTGGCCTTGAGGGGATCGGTCCTCTTCTTTGCGTTGTCGTTTGGTGTCCTCGTGATCGGTGTCGCCAACCTGACCGTGGCGGCTCACGCCTGGATCGGCCATCGCGTCCCGTTTTCCCGTCGCGGGCGGGCGATTGGGATCGTGGAGATGTCCTGGGCGATCGCTCTCGGGGCGGGTGCGCCCGTCATGGCTCTGCTCATTGGCCGATTCGGGTGGCGCGGTCCCTACGTCGCCCTCGTGATCGCCGGGTGTGTGGCGATCGGAGCGGTGACATGGCGAGTGAGCGACTCGCCGGCGAGTGGTGATACCGCGGACCGCCCGAAGATGGTTCGGTCCGCCTACGTTCCCTTGGGGGTTTCGGCGGCGGTGGCGGCTGCAGGAATGGCGGTCTTCGTGGTGTCGGGTGTCTGGCTCGACGAACACCACGGGGTGTCGCTGGGCGGACTGGGTTTCGTGGCCGCGGCGATCGGGATGGTCGAATTGGGCTCCTCGTCGATGGTCGCCGCAGTGTCCGACCGACTGGGAACGCTGCGATCGGTGACAATCGGTGGCCTCGTGCTCCTCGCCGGTCTCGCAATGATTGCTTCGGCTCAAACCTCGATCGTGCTGGCGGTGAGCGGACTGCTCGTGTTTCTCGCCGGCTTCGAGTTTGCCTTCGTGGCGTCGCTGACGCTGGTCACCGAAGCGGCGCCGGAGGCGAGAGGAAAGGCGATCGGGATCGGCAACGCCCTCGGCACGGTCTCTCGGGCCATCGCGGTCGCCACCAGTGGGCTGCTCTATCAGTATTTCGGCATGAGGGCGTCGGTGGGGCTGGCCGCACTGGCCGCCACGACCGCGCTCCTCCTCACCCGCGTTCGAGCAACCGTTTGAGTCCCGACAGGTTGCGCCTCCAGATGGCGGCCAGCACGGGCCGGGCGAACCAGGCGGTGATACCGCCACCGAGATACCAAGGGAACGACAGGTCCTCGGTCCACGAGAATCGGGTCGCACCTGCCACGGCCGCCAGGTCGAATCGGCCCCACCCGGTGACCAGGCCCGAGTGGCGTACGCCGATCGCGCGCTCCTCGACCCAGTCGGTCACTTCCATGATGTCATCGGTGTGGAGCGGCCCCACGCGGGTCAGGACCCGCATCTTCGTGCCCGTCCCTCTCCGCTGGTCGGTGAGGAACTCAATCGATTCGGCATCGGCCATCCACTCGGCATGTGTCTCCAGATCCGAGGCTCGGTCCCAGACCCGGAGGATCGGAGCAGCTATGTCGACGCTGACGAAGATACGTGCCATGGTCACCATCCTCCCATGGAGATGAGCTCCAGATTCGTGATCGGTCTGCCACATCGAACGCGCTGGAGGCGATCATGAGTTCGTCGGCGCCGAACCGTTCCGTGACCTGGGCGAGACCGGAGGCGACCTGTTGGGGGTCGCCGGCAATGTGACTCGACGGCATCGACAGAGCCACGCCCAGGTCTGGGTGCCGGTTTGCGTCTTCGGGTGAGAGCAGGGTGATGTGGCGTCCGGTCCGGAGCGCGAACCGGCGCAGGCGGGTGGGGGCCGAGAGCCACTCCGCACGTTCGGAGGTCTCCGCCGCCAGCGCGGACACCGTCACGATGACATGTGGCTCCGGATGCCGCTCCGACGGGGTGTAGTCGCGGCGGTAGATCCGCAGGGCATCCTCGGTTCCCCCGGTGTCGAAGTGGTGTGCGAATGCGAACGGAAGGCCGAGCCGCGCCGAGAGACGGGCGCTGTAGTCGCTCGACCCGAGCAACGCGATGGTCGGGGAGGATGTGGCCATGGGGGTGGCGCGCACCTGTGTGTAGAGGCCGTCGGTGATTCGGATGTCGCCGAGCAGGGCCATCACCTCCAGAAGATCGGAGGGGAAGCCATCGATGGGCTGGATTGCCCCCCGGCGCAGGATGGCGGCGGTGGAGCGGTCGGATCCGGGCGCCCGGCCGATTCCGAGATCGATTCGTCCGGGGTGCAGTGCTTCCAGGAGGGCGAATGCCTCGGCAACGGCGAGGGGCGAGTGGTTTGGTAGCATCACGCCGCCCGAGCCGACTCGGATGTGCTGGGTGTGTGCAGCAAGGTGCGCCATCAGCACCGACGGCGTCGTCGAGGCGACCGTGGGCATGTTGTGGTGCTCGGCGACCCAGAAGCGTCGGTACCCGAGCCGGTCCGCGGCGATTGCGAGCTCGGTCGTGGCGGAAAGCGCGTCAGCGGTGGTCGAACCGGCGGCTACCAGCGCCAGGTCCAGCACGCTCAACGCCGGGGGACTGATCCTCACGGCACACAGGTTGGCAGATCGAACGGGCTGTCGAGTTGGTACACACAGGTTCTGCCAACCTATGCTCGGCTGGGACATATTCGGGAGTTGATATGCGTGTGAAATCGGTTCGGTCCTTCGGGGGCAGCGAGGCCTCCGTCGCGGTGGTCGGCGTGTATGCAGGGCTCCGGTCGGCCCCCGGCACCGATTCCGTTCTCAAAGGGATCAAGTCATGGGTCCGGACCGCGCTGGTTGCGACCGGTTTCGACGGTGCCTCCGGCCAGGTTGCGGTGCTCGCCCTCCCCGACGGGTCGCCAGTTTCGAGGGTCGGGTTCGTCGGGCTTGGAGACGACCTGGACCTGGACGGCCTCCGTCAAGCTGCCGCCTTGGGTCGGAAGGCACTCGACAAGGAGACCCGAATCGCCACCACGCTTCATCGAGTTCCGCTCGATGGTGCGGCCGGAGCGGTGGTCGAGGGGATGGGCATGGCCGACTATCGATTCGACCGGTACAAGTCCCAACGCGTCGACAGGGATCCTCTCGGCATCGACCTCGTCGGTTCCACCGATGGCTGGGAAACCGAGACAGCGAGATCGGCCGTGGTGGTCGATGCCGTAGGATTGGCCCGCGACCTGGTCAACGAACCGTCGCGAGCCAAGTCGCCCGTCATGTTCGCCGAGCGGATCGGAACCCTCGCCGTCCGACACGGCGTCGCCACCGAGACCTGGGACATCGAACGCCTGACGGAGGAAGGCATGGGCGGCCTGATCGGCGTGGGCATGGGCTCGCACCGTCCGCCGTGTCTGTTCGTCGTGCATCACAAGCCGCGAAGGCCGAAAGCCAAGCTCGCCCTTGTCGGCAAGGGGATCGTGTTCGACTCGGGTGGTCTCTCCCTCAAGTCGGCGGACTTCATGGAGAACATGAAGGACGACATGGCCGGCGCCGCCGCCGTCGTTGCCGCCACCGTCGCCATCGCCCGTCTCGGTATCCCGGTCGAGGTGGTGGGGTACGCGGCTCTCGCAGAAAACATGCCGGGCGGAGGAGCCCAGCGACCGGGGGACGTACTCCAGATCCGCAACGGAAAGACCATCGAGGTTCTGAACACCGATGCCGAAGGTCGACTCGTCCTGGCCGATGCCCTCTCGCTCGCCGCAGAAGGCAAGCCAGATCTCATCGTCGATGTCGCAACCTTGACCGGGGCATGCAAGGTGGCTCTCGGGCCCAAGATCGCCGGCGTCTTCGCCCGCGACGACGAGGCTGCGAACAAGGTGCTGGCGGCCGCTCGTTCGACGGGTGAGCGTATGTGGCACATGCCCCTGCCATCCGACTACCGGACGATGATCGATTCGGCGGTCGCCGACATGAAGAACACGGGTCAGGGGCGGTACGGCGGCGCCATCACCGCCGCTCTCCTGTTGGAGGAGTTCGTCGGGGACACCCCGTGGGTCCACGTCGACATAGCCGGACCTGCATTCCTCGACACCGCCGAGCACTATCTGCCCAAGGGCGGCACTGGTTTCGGCGTTCGCGCACTCATCGAGCTCGCAGAGTCCATGAAGGCTTGAAGCCGGAGCGGTGCGAGAATACGGGCGTGCCGTATCTCGACCACGCCGCCACCACGCCGATGCGTCCCGAAGTCTGGGAGGCGATGGCGCCGTTCGCCCATGAGCTGTTCGGCAACGCTTCGGGTGCCCACCGATACGCCCGGCAGGCGAAGAACGCGTACGAGGAAGCCCGGGAGCGGGCGGCAGCCGTGCTGGGCTGCGGGGCGCGAGAGATCGTGTTCACGAGCGGCGGCACCGAGGCGGACAACCTGGCGATCAAGGGTCGGGCGCTGCGGGAAGGCCGCGGGGGGATCGTGATCTCCCAGGTCGAGCATGAAGCCGTGATCGAAGCGGCGGAGTTCTGCGAGCGGCTCGGCAGCCCAGTGTATGCGGTCGCCGTCGATCCCCAGGGCCGGGTGGATCCAACCCAGGTGTCCGCCCACGTGAATGACGACACGGCGGTCGTGTCGGTGATGGCGGCCAACAACGAGACGGGGGTGATCCAGCCCGTCAGAGAGATCGTCGACGCCGTTGCGGGTCGGGCCCCGGTGCACACCGACGCCGTGCAGGCCTTCAACTCGACGGACGTGAATGTGGAGGCATTGGGGGTGGACATGCTGAGCCTGTCTGCTCACAAGTTTGGAGGGCCCAAGGGTGTGGGGCTGCTGTATGTGCGGGATGGACTGTCGCTGGAAGCCGTGATCCACGGTGGCGGGCAGGAGTTGGGGCGGCGGTCGGGGACCTCGAACGTGATGGGTGCGGTCGGAATGGTCGTTGCGATGGAGTTGGCGGCCGCCGATCGGACCGGGTTCCAACGTCGGGTCGGCGAAGCCAGAGATCGGTTCGTCCAGGGGCTGGCCGGCGTCGCTACACCGACGATCGAGAAGGTCGATGTGCTGGCGTCGCATGCTCATCTCCGTTTCCCCGGGGTCCGCAACGAGAGCCTCCTCATACGGCTCGACCGGGACGGGTTGGCGGTTTCGGTCGGCTCGGCGTGTGCCTCCGGTGCCGCCACAGTGAGCCATGTGCTGACGGCGATGGGAGTCGCACCGGAAGCGGCCCGGGAAAGCCTCCGGTTCTCGTTCGGTTGGACGAACCAGGCAGAGGACGGCGACGAGGCGGCCCGGGTCGTTCTCGCCGCGTTGGACCGATGACCCGGGTGCTGGTCGCCATGTCGGGCGGCGTCGATTCGTCGGTGGCTGCGGCTCGCATGGTCGAGGAAGGCCATGAGGTGGTCGGGGTCACGATGAAGATGTGGGCCGGACCCAACGGTGAGGCGCCAACCAGCGGGTGCTGCACGATCTCCGACACCGAGGACGCCCGGCGGGTCGCCGCCCAACTCGGCATCCCCTACTACGTGCTCGACTACACCGACCGGTTCCAGGTGGGGGTGATCGATCGGTTCGTCGACGACTATCTGCACGGCCGCACGCCCAATCCGTGCGTCGAGTGCAATCGGACCGTGAAGTTCCGGCATCTGCTCGACCAGGCGGAGGATTTCGATTGCGACCTCCTGGTCACCGGCCACTACGCCCGGGTGGTCGAACGGGAGGGGCGGTTTGGCTTGTTGCGCGGGGTCGATCGAGCAAAGGATCAGAGTTACGTTCTCTCGATGCTCGGCCAGGACCAGCTGCGACGCACGCGGTTGCCGATCGGGGAGCTCGACAAGGTCGAAACCAGGGCGATCGCTTCTGAGCTCGGGCTGAGGACCGCCCTCAAGCCGGAGAGCATGGACATCTGCTTCGTCGGGCAGGGCGACTACCGGTCGTTTCTGGCGTCGGTCACCGACGCCGCCGACCGAGCCGGCCCGTTCGTCGACACCGACGGGCAGGTGTTGGGCGAGCACCGTGGCGTCGCCAACGTGACGATCGGCCAGCGCAAGGGTCTGGGTGTGGCATTCGGCGAGCCGAGGTACGTCGTCGACGTGATCCCCGAGACGGCGACGGTGGTGCTCGGATCGCGTTCGGATCTGGCGGTCACGGGTGTCGTGGGCACGCATTGGACCTATGTCGACGCCGTGCCGGAGACAGGCGCAAGGCTGATGGCTCAATACCGGGCCCACGGTCAGGTTGCGGAGGCGCGCTACCTGGGAGAGCGCATCGAGTTCGCCGCCCCGCAGTACGGGGTTGCGCCCGGCCAGACCATCGCCCTCTACTCAGGAGATGCGGTGGTGGCGAGCGCCGTGATCGAGAGCACGATCAAGGTCTAGTTCCACCCATACCCCGGATTGGAGCGAGACGTCCGGGAGTGTTCGGGTGGGCAGGTGTAGAGAAGTGCCCCGGTGCTAGGCCTCGACGGGGGTGTCGGGGGTGCGAAGGATCATGCCCCCGGGGAGTATCTGGACGTTGGCGGGTTCGAGGTCGTTGACTATCAATTGGCGGTCATTGGGTCGCCATTCGAATTCGAGTGTGCCTGTTTCGATGGGCGCCCTCGAGGAGGGTGCGCCGTACCAGTCGAGTGTGCCGGATCCGTTGGGTCGGAACTCCCAGTAGAGCCCTCCTGTGATGTCGCCCGCCAGCTCGAGCATGGGCGGTGCGGTCGGAAGCTGTGTGACTTGCGGGCACCTACGGCGAACACCAACCCAGGGTTGGTTGCGTGGATTTTCACTTCCTCAACCCTGGGTTGGTTGCGTGGATATTCACTTCCTCAACCCTGGGTTGGCGGGGTGTGGGTGGCGCTTGGGGGTGCGAGGGGGTTCATCCCCCTGCACAACGTTATTGTCCCGGACCATGTCGTCAGTCCTTGGTGTTGTTGGAGCGGGGCAGCTCGGGCGGATGATGCACCAGGCCGGGATCTCGCTTGGGGTTCCGATGCGTTTCCTTGCCGCCGATGAGCAGGACTCTGCGGTGCAGGTCGCGCCGGACTGGGAGATGGGTTCGGCCATGAGCGACGTGGATCTGCGCCGATTCTCGGCATCGTGCGACGTGGTCACGTTCGAGCACGAAGTGGTCGATCTCGAGGGTCTGGAAGATCTGGAACGGTCGGGTGTCGTCTTCCGGCCGTCGTCACGGTCGCTGCGGGTGGTGGCGGACAAGCTCGGCATGCGGCGGGCGGTCGGGTGGTCGGGGTTGCCGGTGCCCCCGTGGCGGCAGGTGAAGACGAGGGAGGAGCTCGATGAGGCATTGTCCGAGTGGCCCCGTGCGGTCCTGAAGCCGGCTCGTGGTGGCTACGACGGCCGGGGCGTGTTTGTGGTTGATGATCCATCCGAAGGGCGGGAGTTGGGTGAGAGGCTTCTGGGTAGGCGGGTGCCTCTGCTCGTCGAGCCGGTGATCGACTTCGATTCCGAGGTGGCCGTGATCGTCGCTCGGCGCCTGGGTGGGGAGATGGTGGTGTACGACCCGGTGACCACGTTGCAGGTCGACGGACAGTGCCGTCAGGTGACGGCGCCCACCGGCCTGCCGGAGGCGGTGGTCGAAGACATCAAGTCGATCGGCGCCCGAGTGGCCGACTCGATCGAGGTGGTGGGTCTGGTGGCGGTGGAGATCTTCGTCGTGGGCGCCGACCTCCTGGTCAACGAACTGGCGGTGAGACCTCACAACTCGGGGCATCACAGTATCGAAGGGTGTGTGACGTCTCAGTTCGAGAATCACATCAGAGCAGTTCTCGATCTTCCGCTCGGCGTTCCCGATCTCGTCGCTCCCGGTGTGGCGATGGTCAACGTCATCGGAACGGGAGTAGAGCCTCGGACCCGACTCTCCGACGCGCTGGCGCAGGATTCCGGGGCCCGGATCCATCTGTACGGGAAGGAACCTCGCATCGACCGTAAGATCGGTCACGTCACGGTGTGCGCCTCCGAGGTCGAGGAGGCGGTCGGTCGAGCCTGGGCGGTTGTCGAGGCGCTCGGCGGGCAGGTGCCGGAGGAGGTCGAGCGTTGAGAGTCGCGGTGGTGATGGGAAGTTCGTCGGATTACCCGACGTTGGAACCTGCAGTTGACACGCTGCGTGAGTTCGGGGTCGAGTTCGAGGCGCGTGTGGTGTCGGCGCATCGAACACCGGAGGCGATGATCGAGTTCGGCAAAGGAGCCGCCGACGCGGGATTCTCGGTGATCATTGCCGCCGCCGGTGGCGCCGCCCATCTGCCCGGAATGCTGGCGTCGGTGACGTCGCTGCCCGTCATCGGTGTACCGGTGCCGATCACCGCTCTCGATGGCATGGACGCGCTGCTTTCGATCGTGCAGATGCCGGCGGGTATCCCGGTGGCAACCATGGCCATCGGGGGAGCGATCAACGCTGCGCTGCTGGCAGTCCGGATCCTCGCCCTGTCCGATCCTGATCTGGCTACGAAGCTCGAGGAACACGCCGCCGGTTTGCGAGCCAAAGCCGTCTCTGGCGACGCGGAGGTCAGAGACCGGGCTCACGGTCTTTCATGAAATAGGGCCCGGCCGAGTGGCCGGGCCCTATTTCGTTGTTCGTGAGCTCGGGTTCAGTTGAGCTCGTTGACCCTGTCCGTGGATGGCGGTGACACCGGGCTGAACGTCCCCAGGTAGTTCACCAACGCCAACAGGTCGTTGCCGCCGTCCAAGCGTGGACCGGCCACGGTGGCGAACGTCCCGAAGTTGTCACCACCGTCCGCCAGGAAGTTGTTGGCGGTGACCGCGTAAACGGCATTCATGTCCAGCGGCACGCCGTCCAGTTGCACGTTTGTCACGCTGACCGACGTGCAGTTGCCGGTCTCGATCGTCTTGGCGAGGTCGTAGGTGAAACCTTCCGACACGCCGAGGTGGAGGAACGGACGGCTGGAGCCGGCCGGCTGGCATTGCTCTTCGAGGACCGAGACGATCTCGGCACCGGTCATCCCGAAGGTCAGCAGGGTGTTGCCAAACGGCTGGAACGTGAACGCCTCACCGAAGGTGACGACACCGTCACCCTCGCCGTCGGACTGCGCATACGTGAGATCGGACCGTACGCCACCCGGGTTCATGAACGCGATCTGGGCGCCGTTGGCCGAGGTCGACCACAGCTGGGCGTCGGCGACAAGGTTTCCGGCCGGAGATTCCACGCCCCGGTCGGACCCTGTCGGAACGCCACCGCGGTTGATGTTCTCGGTGATCGTGCCGACCGGCGTGGAGCCGGCCACGTCGAACAGCGGCGTCCACTTGTCGATGATCTTCGTGATGGCGGGATCCGGAGTGAGTTCGGCCCGGACGACTGCGTGGTTCTGGGCGGTGCTCAGGTCGCGCCGGACGTCGTCCGTGCGCTTGTCGAGCACGAGGTCGATCTCGGAGACCACACGACCGTACGAGTAGGAGCTGGTGACGATGCGGGGTTGACCCGAAGCGTCCTCCAGCAGGCAGTTGTACGGGAGGTGGGTGTGACCGGTGACCATGACGTCGATCTCAGGATCGAGGGCGTCGTTGATGGCGACGATCGGACCCGAGATGCCCTCGCAAGCATTGATCTCACCCGGAGCCGGAGTCTGCGATCCACCCTCGTGGAGAAGCACGATGATGGCCTCGACTCCCTGCGCCTTGAGGATCGGCACCAGGGCATTGGCGGTCTCCGCCTCGTCCAGGAAGTCCCAACCTTCGATGCCGACGGCAGCCACGAGGGTGTCGGTCGCTTCGAGGGTCATGCCGATGAAAGCGACGTCGATGCTCTCGAACCGTTCGATCCAGTACGGGGGAAGCGGGGTCTCGCCGGTGGCCTCGTTGACCACGTTGGCGGACAGCCACTGGAAGTCGGCGCCCGCATAGGGCTCGTCGGGGAAGTAGCAGCCGTCGAGGGGATGGCAGCCGCCATCCTGCATCCGCAGGAGTTCGGTCACCCCTTCGTCGAACTCATGGTTTCCGACGCTCGACACGTCGAGGCCCATTGCGTTGAGGGACTCGACCGATGGCTCGTCGTGGAACAAACCAGAGAAGGCGGGCGACCCGCCGATCAGGTCACCGGCCGCCACGGTGAGCGTGTACTTGTTGCCTTGACGGAGCTCCTTGAGCTTCGTGGACAGGTACTCGCCCCCACCGGAGGGGTCCTCACCGATATTGCCGGCATCGGTGTCCTTGACGTGACCGTGATAGTCATTGAAAGCCAGCAGTTGAAGCTGGACGAGCTGGCCCGGAGGATCGGGCTTCTTGGCGTCGGCCGGTGATCCGGCCAGAGCCATGGTTGCGAGCACCATGAACAGGGCCACCAGCAGGGCTGTGCTCCGGCGCACTCGCGCGAACGTTGACGACATGAGTCTCTCCACTCCCTCTCGGTCTCGCCCTGCACTCCCACAGGGACGCGATCCCTTTCTACCACGTCCCGAGTGTCTCGGATTCGGAGGTCATAAAAAATCGGGGGACTCTTGCTACGCCGGCAAGACCATCGGAACGGTGAATGCCGGCCCTCGGGGCCGGCATTCACCTCGGACTCTCGCGAGTCGCTTCCTATCTATGGCGCCACACAATGCGACCTTTGGTGGGGTCGTAGGTCGAAACCTCGACCTCCACCGAGTCACCGGTGAGGATTCGGATCTTCCGGCCGCGACGCATGCGTCCAGCGGCCTTGGCCATCACTTGGAGGCCACCGTCGATCTCGACGCGGAACACGGCGTTGCGTTCGACCGCGACCACCGTCCCCGACATGCGGACGTACTCGTCCTCCCCGCTCACCAGCGAGAGCCGCCGTCGCGGCGACCACCGCCACCGCCACCGCTCCGTTCGGTCCGGGGACGTGCTTCGTTCACGGTGAGCTTGCGCCCTCCCGCGTCCGCACCGTCGAGTTGTTCGATGGCGGCTCGTCCCTCATCATCTGGCATCTCGACGAAACCAAATCCGCGAGACCGACCAGTGTCGCGGTCGGTGATGACCGAGGCTGATTCCACGGTGCCATGGCGACCGAACAGCTGCTCGAGATCCTCGGACGAGAATGAAAACGGCAGATTGCCGACGTAGAGCTTCACTTCTGCTCCCTTTCTGACCCACCCGTGTGGGCCGTTGTGACCAATGCGAACGATCCAGGAGGTGGGCAGATGTCGGATGTCGACACCGAGCCACACAGAAACGAAGCACGGACGCCGGTCCACCGTGGACCGGTGATCTACAGAATAGGAGATTCGGAAGGGAACCGAAGTCAAGCGCCGGAGTTTCGATCCAGAAGCTCGCGTTCGAGCGGTGTTCGGAAGCGGGGCGTCACCACGTCGGGTTCGAGCCAGGCCTGGAGTTGTTCCACCTTGGCGTCGATTGCTTCGGCTGCAGCGCGCCCGATCGGTTCGAGCAACCGATAGACCACCCGGCCGTCCGGGAGCTGCGCCCACCCGCCGACCACCCTGCCGTCGACCCATATGGTGGGTCCGGCGTTGCCGTTGCGGTCGAAGAGCGCCGTCCCGTGTGGTCCGAGGTACCACCCGCGTCGCTTCCACCCCATGGTGGTTGGATCCAGCGCGGGCAGGAGTCCGATCCACGGCGGAGGCGGGTCGGTGGTGGCGAGGTCGTCGGGCAGCACGAGCCCCGGACCCTCCGTCAGCTGTACCGGCGCCGCATCGAGCGCGGTGACGGCGCTGACGATCATCCCCTTCGGCAGACCCGTCCACCAGACGATGTCTTCAAGGGTGGCGGGGCCAAACGATCGGAGCCAGGCTCCCACCAGGGTCGTCCTTGCTTCCGATTCGTCGATCTCGGGCAGGGGCTCTCCCAGCCACGCCTCGGTGGCTGCCCAGCTGTAGAGGCTGGAGCGCCAGCTTCCCTTGGGTTTGGCTCGAACGATCTGCCCTTCCACGGCGAGTTGGAACAGGATTCGTGTGACGATCCCGAAGATGCCCTGGCCGTATCCGATCTGGAGCGCCAACTCGGGCACGTCCTGCTTCAGTTCCGCTGCCGTGGCCTCGCCCCGTGCGCGCACAGACCGAAGGGTCTCGTTCATCACGCGATCGAGCCATGCCTCGGGTTCTCCATCGACGTGCTCGGAGAGCAGACCCACGAGCCGCGTTCGTTGGGGCGGGGCCAACCTTCGCGAACACGCCGCGTCCACGATCCCGGCCAGGTGGCGGGGCAGCACGAACATCGTCCGGCGCATCCCCAGGACTCGGACGAGGGTCCGAGCAGCGTAGAGCGGATGTTCGAGAGTCGGGGTGTCGAAGTCTCGGAGACGGCACCACGCCGACAGGTACACGGTCGCCGGGTCGCTCGAATGGAGGCCGAGCAGATCGCCCGCTACCGCCTCCGGAGTGCCCGCCGGTGCGGCCAGGTGATGTCTGATCCCCAGTCGTGCGCGCCGCTCCGAGTCGGAGATCGAGAGGGTCAATCAGCCTCCGGGCGGGAACGTGAATTCACGATCCGGGGCGATCTTGAGGATCACCCGCTCGGATTGGATCGCATTGGCGTAGTCCTTGCCGAGGTACTTGTTCGACAGCTCGTCGATGTGGTCGCGAGCTCGCTGTCCGCCGATCGTCTCGACCACTGTGCCCCGGACCTCAGAGAACGACCAGGGGTTGCCGTTCTCCATGATGACCACGGTCGCACGCGGATTCTCTTCGATGTTCTTGAATTTGCGCCGATGGATCTCGGTGTTGACGTAGAGGTGATCGTCGTCGGCGTCCACCCACATCACGTGAGATTGGGGTGTCCCACTCGGAAGCATCGTGGTGAGAACGGCGAAGTTGGGGCCTTGTGCGAGAGCGCGAGTCTTGTCGGTGAGCATCGAGCCAACATAGCCCGACCGCCTGGTCAAGGCATGCCAAGATGGCGCCCGTGGATCCACGTACCCGCGTCGAAGAGCTCCGCACCGCCATCCGGGAACATGCCCATCGGTACTACGTTCTGGACGACCCGACGGTCTCCGACGCCGACTACGACGCCCTGGTGCGGGAGTTGGAACGCATCGAGTCCGACCATCCCGAGTTGGTCACCGACGACTCGCCGACCCGGCGGGTCGGGGCCGGGGTGTCGACACTGTTTCTGCCTGTCACCCACCGACGCCCGTTGTTCAGCCTGGACAATGCCGAAACGGAAGCCGACCTCGCGGCCTGGGAGCAGCGCGTGGTGCGTCAGCTCGGGGATGCACCCGATGGATACTCCTGCGAGTTGAAGATCGACGGGCTCGCTGTCGTCCTCACGTATGAGGACGGAGTGTTCACGCAGGGCGCCACCCGGGGTGACGGGACCACCGGAGAGGACATCACCGCCAATCTCAGGACCATCGAGCAGATCCCGTTGCGATTGTTGGGAGCGCCGCCTCCGCTACTGGAGGTGAGAGGCGAGGTGTACATGGATGACGCCGCGTTCGACGCCCTCAACCAGGCTCAGCTGGAGCGAGGCGATCGGATGTTCACGAATCCTCGGAACGCAGCCGCCGGAAGCGTTCGGCAGAAGGACCCGGAGGTCACGGCATTGCGCAAGCTCTCGATCTGGGTCTACCAGGTGGGGCTCCTCGACGGTGGGCCGCGCTTTGCCCGACACTCAGAGGCCGTGGAGTACCTGCGGGAACGGGGTCTCAGGGTCAACCCTGCCTCGGCGGTG